>JALOBF010000180.1 GCA_023228385.1 Bacilli bacterium | reverse complement strand
GTTTTCAATTTCAATTAAGTTACTGGGAAAGATTATGTTTTTGATTCGATTATTCTCTTTAAAGGCTTCGGACGCAATACCCACAACCGGGATATTATGAAAATATTCTGGGATGATAATTTCTTCATTTTCCCCATAATAAGCAGTAATATAATAGCCGTTATCACGTAATGATAAACCAAAATCAACTTTCTCATATAAAGGTTTAATTACAATATCCGATTTTATATTATTTATATCTTGATTCCAACCCATAAAAATATAACCGTCGCGTTGCGATGGTTCCGGATTTATTGCCGGCATACCGAATAATACAAACTGTTCTGATATTACTTTCTCATCCCAATCCACAAACACAACATGATAACGGCACTCTTGATATTTCGCCTTGACAATCAAATCTTCGGTAACGCTTTTTAAAGTATGATTCCAGCCGATAAACTCATAGCCTTCTCTTACCGGCATTGGCGTTATATCAATGTTATCGCCATATTTAATTTGTTTGATTTCAATTATTTTATCATTATAATCGAGAAATGTAACCGATAATAATTTTATTACCCATTTTGCATAAAGAATTGTATCACTGGCGAAAACAACGTTTTCGGAATACCGTATTCCCTTATCGCTAAACCATCCTATAAAAACGTAACCTTCTTTTTCCGGAACGGGAAGTTCTACCGATTCTCTGCCGACAATAATATCGTTAAAGATCTTTTCATCATGTGATATAAAAGAAATCAAAAATTCTTGTTTTTTGCAACCAGAAAGAAATATCAATATAAAAAATAATACTAAATTAAATAATTTAAGTTTCTTCATTATTTCATGCCTAAATTCTCTAGTCTATATTTAATAATTTAAGAAAAAGGAGAGCCGATATCAACCGGCATTATATATTTTATACTGTTTTAATTTATATCCTGTGGCCGCTGCAAGCAATGCCTTTAAAATATCGGGAATAAAAAATACCGTCATACTGATTAATGTAGAACAATATCGAAGTTTTAAAACCACTGATAAGGAGAGAGTCCCCAAGATATAAACAAAGACGATTCCGAAGATAATATTTACAGTTAATAAACGCCAAAATGATTTATTCCCTTTAAACAAACTGATTAAAAAGGCGGCAAAAGGAAAAGCAATAATGAATCCTCCGTTCGGACCAATAATAACCGATAAACCGCTTTGAAAATTACTGAAAACAGGCAGACCGATTGCTCCGAGCACGATATATAAAAGCATACTAAAGAAAGCATCTATCGGCCGTAACATAATCCCGGTAATCATCACGATTAATGTTTGTAAAGTAATTGCGATCTTAAGGAGCGATATTGGTATAGCCGGGGAAAAAACAGTTAGTATACACATTAAAGCGGTAAAGACTGAAATCATTACCATGTTTTTGATTTTTATCATAAGATTAAGCCAACGTGAATATTATCTCACATACACAGACAATTTCATCGCCGACTTTCGCTATTCCTTTACTTATACCAAAAACGCCGCGCAATTTTATTAATTCAGATTCTAATATTAGAGTATCCCCAGGAATCACTTTTCGCCGGAATTTGGCCGATCTTATACCGGCAAAATAAGCAGTTTTGCCTTTATTCGCTTCGGCTACTAGCAAGGCAACCGCCCCGACTTGAGCTAATGCTTCAATAATAAGTACTCCGGGCATCACATGTTCTTCCGGGAAATGACCAATAAAATAAGGTTCATCCACAGACACACATTTAACACCGACCGCTCTTTTTCCGACTTCTAATTCGTCAATGCGGTCAACCATTAAAAACGGATAGCGATGAGGAAGAATGCTTTGAATTTGATTACTGTTTAATACCATCAAAAATCGCCTCCTAATCTTTATATTTTTTAAATATCAATGTGGCATTTTGCCCCCCGAAACCGACATTGTTATTGATAGCATAATTAACAGTGCGTCGTACAGGTTGATTTGGAGTATAATTTAAATCACAATCGGGATCAAATTCACAATAGTTGATCGTGGGCGGGCAAATATCATCGGTTATCGCTTTGATCGTCAGAATTGCTTCGATAGCTCCGGTCGCGCCTAAACTATGTCCAGTCATCGATTTTGTACCACTAATATTAACTTTATAAGCATGGTCGCCTAAAGCTTTTTTAAATGCCAACGTTTCTAAACGATCATTATAAGGCGTTGAGGTCCCATGCGGATTAATATGTTCGATCATTTCCGGTTTTATACCGGCATCACATAAAGCGATTTGTATGGCTTTGGTAATTCCCAAAGCCGATTCATCAGGAGCGGTAATATGGTAAGCATCACAAGTCGAACCGTAACCGATAAGTTCGGCATAAATATTGACTCCCCTTTTTTTTGCATGTTCAAGTTCTTCAAGAATTATCACACCTGCTCCTTCGGCTATCACAAAACCGCTGCGCCGATAATCGAACGGTATTGAGGCTGTTTTCGGATCATTTGATGTGTTTAATGCTCGCATTGAGGTGAATCCGCCAACACCAAGTTCATTGATTGGGGCTTCGGTGCCGCCGGCAAGAGCGATATCAAGATAACCGTCTCTAATATAACGAAAGGCTTCACCAATTGAATTGGTTCCGGCTGAACAAGCGGTAACAATCGGTAGGTTGGGACCCTTGGCTTGAAATTTAATGGCAATATTACCGCCTATTAAATTAATAATGGCATTAGGAACAAAAAACGGCGATACCCGATCCGGTCCTTTTGCGTGTGATTTAAGGGATTCTTCATTAATTGTTTGCATACCGCCGATACCACTGGCAACAAAAACACCAAATCGAT
>JALOBF010000179.1 GCA_023228385.1 Bacilli bacterium | reverse complement strand
GGTCAACGCCGTTAACGATTTGATGAAGTTCGAAAGCACGGCAGGTACCCAAGTTTTCAAGTTCTACAACTTTTGATACGACCCGAAGCGTAACTTCGGCTGATAGCAATATATAGCTTTGGCTTTTGATTTCCGGATTGGCGGTATCATTGTCCCACCACATATCGTTCCACTCGGAAGTGTTCCATTCGGCAGCGGCTGGATCGGTTACAAAGTTACGGTTAGCACCGTTAACTTTACCGTAAAACTGACCGGACCAGTTTTCGCCATCTTTTTGTTGTAACCAATAAATTAAGAAGTTATCGCTGTCTTGATACCAAGCAACTACGCCGTAAGTTCTTTCGGCCCCCTTAACATTAGCATAACCGGTCGGAGTAAAGGTTGCTTCGACCGAATATGCCGCATCGGATGCGACCGCTTCATATTTAATCGCATACATATTCAGCCACATGTCGCTTTTATCTACGCAATTAACGGCGGTTAATTCTTCGGTTTCCTCGGCAAAAGCAAAGCAGTCTTCATTGTCTTCTGCGCATATTGTTTTCCAAACATAAACCAATTTTTCCAAAACGACCTTTTCTTCCTCATCGCAACGCGAGCAGACCCGATGGCCTTCGCCGTCACTGTCTTCGGTTGCCGGAAGATCAACAATCACTTCGCCCCAGTCATGACCTAAAGCCGCGACTTCATCATCGGTATAAGTATCGCCACAAGGACAAGTATAAACGGTATAACCCGCTTCCGTACAGGTTGGATCAACTACTTCTAGCTCATATTCATGAGTATGTTTTTTATCACAACCTATCAACACAAATCCGATTAACAATAAAATAATTGTTAATAATAAGCTGTTTTTCTTCAAAGTTCTCCTCCATGGTTTTTTGTATTCGATTTAAAATTAAAGATCCTGTTAAACTAATTTTGTTGCTGTTTTCTCTTTTTAATAACCAGCCCGCCCATTAAAAGGAGAATCGGCAGTAAATAGAGTGGGCTGGTAACGGTACCGAAACAACCTTTTTTCTTTGTCTGATCATCATCGTCCGGGTCCGGGTCTTCCGTTGGGTCTTTCCAATCCTTGGCGTCATTAACGGCTGTTGCCAGTTCTTCGGTCTTGGTAATATAACTTATGATTTCATCCGACATTTCGCTATACAATTCATATACCGCATTGACGTCCTCAACAAAACTCGACTTTGTATTATCTAAGGCAAGAATCAAAGAATCGATATAAAGGGCAGCTGCCTGCTCCGCAGCAACCAAATCATTAACCGCATCACTCGATATATTATTCTTTAATTCCAATAAGCCTTCATATTCGGCTCTAACATCGATAACTGCATAAATGTCTTCTTTTGTTTCCACCGTACCAAGATCTGCAATTTTATCAACAACGGCTGCAGCATAATCAGTTTCGCCGGCTATAGCGAAATTCTGAACCGCAAAGTTAAAAGCTTCCGCATACAGACCGGTAATAAAACCGGCGCCTTTTTCCCGCACATTATTAACATAATAAACCGATGGGATAAAGTCGACTCCGTCGATAATCTGATGGAGTTCGAACGAACGACCGGTCCATTCCACACCGTCAACGGTAATGGTTTCAATCTTTGATACGACTTTTATGGTAAAGGTCGTATCGGTAAGAACACCTTTTTGTTTTAAGACTGCCGGATGGGCCGTATCAGCGTTGTCCCACCACATATCATTATATTCACCGCTATGCCAATAATCTTCCGCCTCATGTTGCGGCGTTTTGCCCGCTAATTGTAAATTGGTGACATAACGGCGGAAAGTACCATCGATACGGCCATAAAATTGGCCGGACCAAGCACCGTCGGTTTTTTGTTGCAGCCAATACAATAAATAATTGTCGGCATCCAAATACCAAACGACAAGACCATAAGCCCGCTCTACCGACAGGTCGGTTTCGCTGTCGGGAATAAAAGTCGCTTCCAAAGTATATTCCTCATCGGCCGCAAGTGCGAGTTCACGCAAAGCATACATATGAACTCTTTGATTAGCAATGTCGCCTTCGGCGGCCCAAACATTCGAAATATTACCGTCTTCGCCAAATTCAAAGCATTGTTTATTGTCCTCAGTTGCGATTATTGACCAACCATAATATTTGTTCCCATCTTCGTCAATATAATAAGCTTTAGCCGTAACATTAACCAAGAGTAAAACAAAAGTCAGCAATAATGCGATTATTCCGCTCTTTTTAATCATTTTTCACCTCGGTGATTTTTCCTTTTTTTTAATATCGTTACAATTACAATAATACCGATAATCACTATTCCACCAAACGCAAGTAACCAAATATCTTTAGTATATTGCCTTGGGACATTTCCGTCATCATCATTATCATCATCAGGATCTTTAATTTCTTCTCTATTGCCTTCGGTTGTAATCTTATCAATTTCATCAACAAAGTCTTCTTCATCGTATTCCGTTAAAATCGGAGCAACGATTTCGGCATTGATCGGTTCGCCAAAAACTCCGGGCAAGGTGCCGGGAATGTCAGTATCAAGCGCGGTAACATCATAACTTGAGACGATAACTTCATCGTTTAAGACATAAATACCGCTATAGACTAAGCTATCGGCGGGCACTTCCGCCATGCCGGAAACCACGGTATAAGTGAGGGCCCCGTACTCACCGTCAACGGTGCAAGTAAAAGTGCTGCCTTCCTTAACTACCGTAACCGTATGCCATTCGGTAACTTGCGACAATTCGGTTCTTGTCAAACCGTCGGCTATGACCTGATCGCCTTCCGGCATCCAAGCGCCGTGATTATAGCGCACCGGTAGGTATTCACCGTTAATTTTTCCGGTAAAGGTTGTC
>JALOBF010000178.1 GCA_023228385.1 Bacilli bacterium | reverse complement strand
ATTTAAAATCAAAAAATATTTTTTCCGATAAGTATTTGGATTATTTACGTAATTTTAAATTTACCGGCGATATTTATGCTGTTCCCGAGGGAACTGTTGTGTTTCCGTATGAACCGATTATGATTATCCGGGCTAAGGCGACAGAAGCTCAATTTATTGAAACTTTTGTTTTGGCAACGATAAACCATCAATCATTAATCGCCACTAAAGCTCAGCGCATTGTTCGTGCGGCAGAAGGAAGGACGGTTTCTGAATTTGGATCCAGACGGGCTCATGGTGCCGAATCAGCAACTTTGGGAGCCCGGGCGGCTTATATTGCAGGCTGTGTCGGTACCGCCTGTACTTTGACTGATAAATTGTATGGTGTTCCCGCAGTCGGTACGATGGCTCATTCCTGGGTTCAAATGTTTGAAAGCGAGTATGAAGCTTTTAAAAAATATTGTGAAATATATCCGGATAACGCTTTACTATTGGTTGACACTTACGATACTTTAAAAAGCGGTATTCCCAATGCTATTAAAGCATTTAATGAGGTATTATTACCGATGGGGAAACGACCCAAAGGAGTAAGGCTGGATTCCGGGGATTTAGCATATCAATCCAAAAAAGCCCGTTCAATGCTCGATGAGGCTGGTTTTCCGGATTGCCTGATTTTTGCTTCCAGTTCTTTGGATGAGTATTTAATTCGTGATTTACTTTACCAGGAAGCAAAAATTGATGCTTTCGGTGTCGGCGAAAGACTGATTACTTCAAAAAGCAGCCCCATTTTTGACGGCGTATATAAACTAACCGCTGTTGAAGAAAACGGTAAAATCATTCCTAAAATTAAAATAAGCGAGAATGTTGAAAAAATTACGACGCCACATTTTAAGAAAGTATATCGGCTTTATGATAAAGAGAATCGAAAGGCTATTGCCGATTTGATTACAGTATATGATGAATATGTTGATGAAACCAAGGAATATGAACTCTTTGATCCTAATGCCATTTGGAAAAGGAAAACCATTTATAATTTTATTAAAAAAGAGTTATTGATTCCAATTTTTATAAAGGGGAAACAGGTTTATCAATTACCTTTATTGAAGGATATTCGAAATTATTGTCAGCAGGAAATAGACTCTTTATGGGAAGAGGTAACCAGATTCGAAAATCCACATCGTTATTACGTTGATCTTTCACAGAAATTATGGGACTTAAAACATCAAATGTTAGAAGAAAATAAAATACGCAACAATAATAAGAAACCGTAAACGGTAGATATATATACCGTTCACGGTTTCTTTTTAAGCAAAGACATCACGACAGACAATTGTTTGATTTTTATCGGGGCCTACCGAGAATATTACAACATCAAGTCCGGTCAGTTCTTCTATTCTCCTTAAATAATTTTGAGCGTTAATGGGAAGTTCACAGAAACTTTTGACAGCTGTAATATCGTCGTCCCATCCCGGTAATTCCTCATATATCGGAATACATTTATTATAATCAGCTAAGGATGCGGGAACGGTTTTAATGATTTTACCATCTAGACTATATCCGGTACAGATTTTCAATTGCTTTAAGCCGGTTAAAACATCAAGAAGCATAATCGAAATTCCGGTTAAACCGTTAATCATTTTACTGTAGTTTAGGACAACGGCATCAAACCATCCGATTCGCCGCGGTCTTTTGGTGGTGGTGCCGTATTCGCGACCGACTTCTCTGATATAATGGCCGGTTGCATCTAATAATTCGGTAGGGAAAGTGCCGCTTCCGACGCGGGTTGAATATGCTTTTACAATTCCTACTATTTCATTGATATAAGTCGGACCGATACCGGAACCGCAACAAACGCCCCCGGCTGAAGGGTTTGAAGAGGTAACATAAGGGTAAGAGCCAAAATCAACATCAAGCAGAGCCCCTTGAGCTCCTTCAAAAAGAATATTTTTTCCTTCAGCAAGCGCTTGATTTAAAACAGTAACCGAATCAATAACGAAAGGTTTTATTTTATCGCATAGGGGTAAGTATTTTTGATAGAAGTCATCAAAATCAAGGGGTGCGACTGCTTCGATTTTTAGTTCTTTATTTTTTTCTATAATTCTTTTTTTTAGTGTCTCCTTAAAGTCTTCGCCGATAAAATCAGAAATTCGAATACCGCGTCGAGCGATTTTATCGGTATAAGCGGGACCGATTCCTCTTTTAGTTGTGCCGATATTTTCTTTTCCGAGTTTATCTTCGCTGATTCCGTCGAGAAGAATATGATAATCAAAGATTACATGAGCCCGGTCACTAATAAAAACATTATCAACGGCAAAACCCTGCTTTCTTAAGTTTTCAACTTCATCTAAAAACTTTTTTACATTAACCACCATTCCGTTACCGAGAATATTAGTTATTTTAGGATTGAAAACACCGGATGGGATTAAATGCAATTTATAGGTGGTGTTATTGAAGCAGATGGTATGACCGGCATTATCACCGCCTTGATACCTTACAACAAAGTCGGATTTCTCACTTAAAAAATTGGTAATTTTACCTTTTCCTTCATCTCCCCATTGAGTTCCGACGACAACTACAGTTTTACTCATTTTTTTCCTCCAGTTTTAATCTTTGATATATTTTATTAATATTTCGTAAATAATAGTCGATATTTAGTTCACTTTTGATTTCTGCCGGTGTAAGATAGTTTATAATCTCCGATTTCAATAACAAATCTAAAAAATCGATATTTTCCAAATAAGATTTTAATGCTATTTTTTGAATGAGATCATAACTTTCTTCTCGCGATAAATTCTTTTCGATAAGCATCGAGACGATGCGTCCGGAAAATATAACGTTATTTGTTTGCTTTATATTTTTTTTCATTTG
>JALOBF010000177.1 GCA_023228385.1 Bacilli bacterium | reverse complement strand
CGGAAGACGCAAAAGTTCCGTTGCTCGGGTTCGCTTAGTGCCCGGCAGTGGTAAAATCACAATCAACAAAAGAGATTTCGTTGATTATGTACCTTCGCCCGCTACTCGTCTTGATGTATTGCAACCCTTAAATATCACCAATACCGTTTCCAGTTATGATGTTTTCGTTAATGTTTATGGCGGTGGACTCAGCGGCCAAGCCGGGGCGATTCGCCACGGAATCGCGCGGGCTTTAGTTGAAGTTAATGCCGATTTCCGTAGTGTTTTGAAAAAAGCCGGTTTTCTTACCCGCGATCCCCGGGCTAAAGAAAGAAAGAAATACGGTCTTAAAGGTGCTCGTCGCGCTCCGCAATATTCAAAACGATAGAATTTTTAAAAAAAGCATCTCTTAATGGATGCTTTTTTTATACTAAATTGAAAAAAATATTTAAACCTTTACAATAATAATGGAGCCGTATATAATAATAATGGGCCTTAATAATCAGTAAATGCGAGGATATTATGATTAGAATTTATAATTCACTAACAAAAAAAATTGAAGATTTCATTCCGATTAAGGAAAATGAAGTTTCGATGTATGTCTGCGGACCGACCGTTTATGATTCAATGCATATCGGCAATTCCCGTCCGGTAATATTTTTTGATACCGTTGCCCGCTTTTTTCGCTATCTCGGTTATAAACTTACTTACGTTTCTAATTATACCGATATCGACGATAAAATTATTGCCCGGGCAAAAAGAGACAATCTTACCGAAGAAGAGGTCAGTGAAAGATATATAGGGGAAATTAACGAAACAATAAGGCAGCTTAATTGTCTTCCTTTCAGTAAAACCCCCCGGGTTACGGAATCAATTTCGGAAATCATTGATTTTATTGGTAAAATTGTAAATTGCGGCGGCGCTTATGTTGTTGCCGGCGATGTTTATTTTGATATTGAACAAGTCAAAGATTACGGTATTTTAAGCGGCCAGACCGTTGACAACCTGATTAGCGGCGCCCGCATTGATTTCAATGAAAAGAAGAAAAATCCGCTTGATTTTAATCTTTGGAAAAGGACGACTGAAGGAAAAAGATGGCCTTCGCCGTGGAGCGCGGGGCGCCCCGGCTGGCACACCGAATGTGTCGTTATGATTCAAAATATTTTTAAAGGGAAAATCGATATTCATGGCGGCGGTAATGATTTAAAATTTCCGCATCATGATAATGAAATCGCCCAATCGATTTGTCTTCATAATCATGCCATCGCCAATTATTGGATGCATAACGGCATGATTGATTTTAGCGGTGAGAAAATGAGTAAATCGCTGGGAAATTATATAGCGGCAAAAGATTTACTTGCTAAGATATCTTATCCCGTTTATCGGTTAATGATTCTTAATGTTCCATATCGTCAACCGTTGGCGTTTAAAGAAGAACTTCTACAACAAGCGGAAAACGATTATCAAAAAATCTATCGGAGTTATATCGGAATTTACCGGGCTTTGGAGTTAAGTGAACAAAATATAAAATCGGTATCCTCAGGCGAAATCGAACAGTTAAAAGAAGATTTTCTTTCGGCGATGAAAGACGACTTTAATACCGCCAATGCGCTTACCGTAATTCATCAGCTTGTAAAAATCGCTAATACTTTAGTCCGAAACGGCGATGAGCAATTAGGATATCTAAAAAGGGTTTTGTTATTAATGGCGGAGATGCTTTGGGTCTTTGGGATTGAGATTGATGTTTCGCCGCTTACCGCCGAAGATAAATTGACGGTAAAAGCTTACTATCAAGCTAAAAAAGCGAAGAATTACCGTTTATCCGATCAATTAAGGGATATAATAATGGCCAAAGGAATTATTATATGAAAACGGAGCTTCTGAACGGTGCTAATCTGGCTTATATCGGTGATGCTTATTATGAACTTTTTATAAGAAAATATTTATTATCAAATAATATTACCAATCAAAACGAACTGCATAACCGCACCGTTAAATATGTCAGTGCCAAAAGCCACAATCTAATTGTCGGTGAACTGATGAAAAATTTAACCGAAGAAGAAATAAAAATTTTCAAACGCGGTCGCAATTATAAATATCGCAGCCGTAAAAACATTAATCGTAACGAATATTTAAACAGTTCCGGCTTTGAAGCGGTAATTGGTTATTTGTTTTTGAAAGAGGAATTCGACCGCCTGAATCTTTTAATCAATATGGCGGTTAAGTTGATTGAGGACCATTATGAGTAATTTTATTTATGGAACGAATGTTTGCATTGCCGCCATTGAAAGCGGCTATCCGATCAAGAATATTTATATTGAAGAAAATAATCATCGGTTTATCAGTTATGTCCGAAGCAAGACGGTGCCTTACGTTATTGTTAGGAAAGAGCAGCTCAATCAGGTTAACGAACTTCACCAAGGCGTGATGATGGAAATCGATAGTTTTAAAACTTATGATTTAAACGATGTTATAAGAAAACAAGAAACAGCCGATTTTAACCGAGCTCTGCTTTTAATTTTAGACGGTCTCGAAGACCCCCATAATTTCGGTGCCGTTTTGCGAATTGCCGATGCCGCCGGTGTTGACGGCATTATTTACCGAAAAACCCGCAGCGTTAAACTAAACGCAACGGTTGTTCGGGTTTCAACCGGGGCCGCGTTTTATGTTAAGTGTGTGGAAGCGGTTAATCTTACCGCCGCAATAAAAAACTTAAAATCATTCGGTTATTGGATTGTCGGAGCCGAAGCCGCGACCGAAAGCATTGATTTTCGTTCGATTAAATATGATATGGCAACAGCTCTGGTAATTGGCAGCGAGGGTCGGGGGCTTAGCCGACTGGTAAAGGATAATTGTGATTATTTAGTTCAAATCCCGATGTTCGGCCATATTAATTCTTTAAATGCCGCCG
>JALOBF010000176.1 GCA_023228385.1 Bacilli bacterium | reverse complement strand
ATGAATATAAGTAAAATAACGCACTCTGATTGTTGAGATATTGATTGATTAATGGTATAATTTTTTTAAGAAGAAGATAAGAAAGGCTTTGATAATATGGCAGTTATTTTAACCGGAAATGATTTAGATTTAAAAAATTTTATTGCCGTCGCTCGCTACTGCGAAAAGGTGAGTTTATCCGATGAAGCTACACATCGGGTTGAAACGGCCCGGCAACATGTAAAAAAAATTATTGCATCGGGTAAGACGGTCTATGGAATTAATACCGGATTCGGAAAGTTAAGCAATGTCGCCATCTCTTATGATAAATTGGAAGAGTTGCAAGAAAATTTATTGAAGTCGCATGCCTGCGGGGTCGGAGAACCGCTTTCGGCGGAAGCGGTTCGGGGAGCGATATTACTCCGGGTTAATGCCCTGGCAAAGGGATATTCGGGCATTCGCCTTTGCGTTATAAAACAATTAATTGATTATCTTAATTATGATATTACGCCGGTTGTACCCTCTAAAGGTTCGCTTGGAGCAAGCGGTGATTTGGCGCCTTTGGCCCATATGGCCCTTACCCTGCTCGGCGAAGGTGAAGTGTATTTTCAAAACAGCAGAGTTAGGACAAAAGAAGCACTGGCGGCGGTCGGGCTAAAGCCGCTCTATGGTTTAGAAGCCAAAGAAGGATTGTCTTTAATTAACGGTACGCAAATAATGACGTCGGTCGGGGCCCTGGCTATATATGATGCCCTAAATTTAATAAAAGCAGCCGATGTCGCCGGGGCTTTAAGCCTTGAAGCATTATTGGGGATTAAAGACGCTTTTGACTCGGAGGTTCATTCCGTGCGACCTCATGCCGGTCAAATTGCAACCGCTCGTAATATCCGCCGTTTGACTGAAGGCAGCGAATACTTAAGCGCTCCGGGTGAATTCCGGGTTCAAGACGGTTATTCACTCCGTTGTCTTGCCCAAGTTCATGGAGCGAGTCGCGATACCTTGGCTTATATTCGGCAGACCGTCGAAACGGAATTTAACGCCGCCACCGACAATCCGTTAATATTTTCCGAAGATACGGTAATTTCCGGGGGCAATTTTCACGGGCAGCCTCTGGCTTTGGCTTTTGATTTTTTAAAAATAGCAACAGCGGAACTTGCCAATATATCGGAACGGCGTTTGGAACGGCTTGTAAACCCCTTCTTAAATGAAGGCTTGCCGGCATTTCTTGTAGCCCGACCCGGTCTGAATTCCGGTTTTATGATTGTTCAGTACAGTGCCGCTTCTTTGGTTAGTGAAAATAAAGGGTTGGCTCACCCGGCTTCCGTTGATTCGATACCGAGTTCTGCCGGCCAGGAAGATCATGTTTCGATGGGAACCATTGCCGCGCGGGGAGCGGCGGCGATTGTTGAAAACAGTATTAATGTTATTGCCATGGAGCTTTTTGCCGCTTTGCAGGCTCTTTATTTCCGTGCTCCTAAAAAACGGGGAGCCGGAACCGAAGTTGCTTATCAATATTTACGTAAGCAGGTTCCGTTTATCAAAAATGATGAAATTATGCATCCTTATATAGAAAGGATAACTCGTGTTATAAAAAGCGGTGAATTGATTCAATTTGTTGAGAAAATTATCGGAGAATTGGAGTGAAAACGATGAATAATAGATTAATAAAAGCAGCTGCGAAAATCAGCCTGGAAGATATTTTCTCCGAACTGCCGGCTTATCCCGATTTTGACCCGGCGATTCGGCGGGCCCCGAAACGTGAGTTTACCCTAACAAAAAAAGAAACCGCATTGGCCTTAAAAAATGCCCTTCGTTATATACCTAAAGGTTGGCACGGGAAGCTCGCTCCTGAATTTTTGGATGAGCTCTTAACGCGGGGCCGGATTTACGGATACCGTTTTTATCCGCGGGAAAGAATTTACGGCCGGCCGATCGAAGAATATAGTGCTAAGACCTTGGCCGGCAAGGCTTTACAGGTAATGATTGATAATAATCTTGATTTTGCGGTTGCGCTTTATCCGTATGAACTCGTAACCTACGGCGAGACCGGGAGCGTAATGCAAAACTGGATGCAGTATCACCTGGTAAAGTGCTATCTTGAGAAAATTACCGAAAACGAGACTTTGGCTATGTCCTCCGGTCATCCGCTCGGTGTTTTTCCGTCTCATCCGCGGGCGCCGCGGGTCATTATTACCAACGGCCTGATGGTCGGGCTTTATGATGACTTAGAAAACTGGAACCGGGCATCGGCTTTGGGGGTTGCTTCCTACGGTCAGATGACGGCCGGAGGTTGGATGTATATCGGTCCTCAGGGCATTGTTCACGGAACATATTCAACATTGTTGAATACCGGCCGCAAAATTTTAGACATACGAAAAACGGATAATTTAGCCGGACATTTGTTTGTTTCCAGCGGCTTGGGCGGAATGAGCGGAGCCCAGGGAAAGGCCTGTGAAATTGCGGGCGGAGTTGCGGTGATAGCGGAAGTCGATCTTTCGCGGATTACAACCCGTCACCGTCAAGGCTGGATCACAACGGTTACTGACTCTCCGCAGGAAGCATATGATGCCGCTTATCGGTCAATAGAAAAAAAAGAAGCGACGTCAATCGCTTATTACGGCAATATCGTTGATTTATTGGAATATGCAGCGGATAATCAAATTAAGATTGATTTATTAAGCGATCAGACTTCCTGTCATAACGCTTATGACGGCGGCTATTGTCCGGTCGGCATCAGTTTTGATGAGAGAACCGAACTTTTAAAAAACAATAAACCCAAGTTTTGCGAATTGGTCGATCAAAGCTTAATGCGTCAATATCAGGCGATAAAGAAGCTGGTTGCGGCCGGAACCTATTTCTTTGATTACGGCAACAGTTTTATGAAAGCCGTCTATGATGCCGGCGTTACCGAAATTTGTCGG
>JALOBF010000175.1 GCA_023228385.1 Bacilli bacterium | reverse complement strand
GTTCCCGCGGCGCCTTAAGACATCATTTCGGATAAAACCTTTTTGCATGGGGTGCGCCGTTTGAATAACGGCGCCGCAGCCCTCACACCTTTTCATCCCACACCTCGATTTTACGATATATTTCCGGATAATATCTTTTGATTTTCTTAAAGACATAGGCTTCAATTTTCCGATTTAGGGATGTGTACCATTTTTCCGAATGGACTTCAATCGGCCTAACCAGATAGGCATCAATCCCGAAGCGATTGGCCCCCAATACATCGGTAATCAGCTGATCGCCGATCGATATAATCTTATCTTTACCAAGCGGTTTAACCAATTTCATTACATGCCGATATCCCCGTTTAAAAGGTTTCATCGCATTATTTATGTATTTGGCATCAATTGTCGCCGCAAATTTTTGAACCCGTTGTTTATGATTATTGGAAATGAAAATAATTTCAAATCCGATTTGCTTGATACGGTAAAATAATCGAAGTAATTCTTCGGTCGGAGCGCTTTCAGCATAAGAAATTAAGGTATTATCAATGTCCATTAGTATTATTCTTTTGCCCGCTTCATATAATTTATTGTAATCGATGTCGAAAACTGTCTTAAAAACATCTTTGGGCAGATAATATTTCAATTTAAACACGACTATATGAACCTCCGTTAAACTATTATATCAAAAATAAAGAAAAAAGTAAAAATAAAAAGGAGAAAAAAATGATAGATTTATTAAGTTTGTTATTGTTACCGCTTTTAGGCGCAATCGGTTCTCAAAGTTTTCCGGAAGTGTTAAAGGCGGAAGATGAAGAAAAATATTTAAAACTCTGGCAGAAAGGTGACGAGGAAGCAAGAAATATCTTAATCGAGCATAATCTACGGCTCGTCGCCCATATCGTTAAAAAATTCGAAAACACAAGAGAAGACAAAGATGATTTGCTTTCGATTGGTGCTTTTGGCTTAATTAAAGCCGTCGATACTTATAACTTTAATTCTTCCACAAAACTCGCTACTTATGCCGCCCGTTGTATAGAAAATGAAATATTAATGTTTCTTCGCAGTTCAAAAAGAAAAAGGCAAATAACTTGGCTTTATTCAACAATCGGTTCCGACAAAGAAGGCAATGAAATTAAACTATGCGATGTTATCGAAGATCCGGGTAAATCGGCTTTTGATAAGTTACTCCTAGAAGAGAAAATCGCCACGGTAAAAGAAGCATTAAAAATCTTAAGCCCCAGAGAATATGATATTATTTCCCGACGATTCGGTCTAAACGGCTGTGAAATTGAAACGCAGCGGGAAATTGCGAAGAGCCTCCAAATATCCCGCAGTTATGTTTCAAGAATCGAAAAAAGAGCCCTAACAAAATTATATCTTAAAATCAAAAAATAAGCGGAATAAACTGCTTATTTTTTATGCGGCCCTACATATTTTATTTACCGTTAAAATTGCCGGAACCATTGATGGTTCGGCTTCCTCTTCCGCCCGGAAATATTGGTAATAAGAAGCCAATTCGTAAAAGACGAAATAAAATAAATTCTCATTGATTAATTCCTGATATAAGGCGTTTAAATTCAAAGATAAATGTTGAATAAAACGGTCGGATTTACGGATATTGCTTTCGATAATTGAAAACTCTTTAAAAAGATATTTTTTAAACAAAACTCGCCTTTTGGCATCATCTTGTGTCAACAAATAAATATCTTGATACATTTTCATTAATTCAATGCTTTTTGTATCATCGGGAAAAAGATTAACATGATTTATTGCCGGTAATTCCTGCGATAAATCAAATAATGCAGTAAGTTTATGATCACTTTCAATTGTTTCATATGTTAAATTATCAAGGGCTTGATAATTAATCTCGTCTCTTAAGAGTAGTTTTCCTTTCTTCTTATCAACATTATTGCCCAATAAGATAAAACCGGCATTTTGCTTTTTATATCTGATATTAATAATATCCTTATCACTGAAGACTTTTTCATAATCAAGAATTACCGGATCGGTTAAAGTCCATTTTTTAATATAATCATTGTTTAATTTATCTTTTTTTAAGAAATATTCACCTAAATCAATTTCGTTTTTAATTAAATTATCTCCTTCAAAAATCAAATTAATTTTTCTTTTAACACTAAAAGCCCATTCGTTTTGGATTGGAATAAAACCGTTCTCCTTTTTAATAATATAAATATAACCTTTATCCATAAAATCATCGCATGAAGCGAAATATAGAGCAATGTTTTTACTGGCGGTAACATCAATCAATCTTGTTCTAATCCCATAATGCTGTAATTTGCCTAATGCTTTTGAATATTCTTGCTCATTATAATCATAGTTTAAACTTATATGTAAAATATCCATTAATTCTTTAATGTTTTTCATATAATATTGTTTCTCGGTGATTAAATCAACCCGACCGATTTCTTCTCTGGTTAGGGTTGGGCGGATTTTTTTAAATTTTCGTGATTCACCCCGATAATATTCTTCCATCAATTTGACCTCCATTCTTTTTTTCCTCGACACAATAAATATAAAGAAACTCCAAACAAAGTGTTTGGAATAATTCTTCTGCTATTAATAAAGGACTGTCAAGTCAATAAATACAATAAAGAAACCATAAATAACAGAAAAAGCAATATTGTATTGTATAAAAATACATTTGATAATTTTCGATTGTCTTTGCGGATGGTAAATGTGCAAAGCAAGTTAATAGCCACTAAGCTGAACATAATGATGGCAACCGAAGTATCGGTAGCAATCCATCCAATTAATTGACAAATAAGAATCAAAATTATTATTATTGCCGTACCGATAAAAGTACCAATCAGCACATTTTCGCTGCGCGTTGTTTGATTTTGTTTTTCCTTCATAACCGTTTTCCTTGTATTATATATTAATATTATACACTATGATATAAGAAAAGTAAAATATATCGCTGATTTTTCGTTA
>JALOBF010000174.1 GCA_023228385.1 Bacilli bacterium | reverse complement strand
ATTATTTTCTTCTAAAAAATGATTACAACGCGAAAAATAATGACCACCAAAAAAACCCCGAAATGCGGACAACGGACTGGGATGCGCTCCTTTTAATATTAAATGATGAGGTGAAGTGATGAGCTTTTCATAAGTTTGAGCCACTTTACCCCAAAGGAAATATACCACCGGACTTGCTTTTTGATTGATTAAAGCAATAACCTTTTCCGTAAACTGTTCCCAACCCCGATTCCGATGACTGAGGGGTTGGTTTTTGCGAACGGTAAGTACTGTGTTCAGTAAGAGCACTCCTTCATCAGCCCATTTGGTCAGATTACCGGTCGGGGGAATTTCGATTCCTAAATCATCATTTAGTTCTTTATAAATATTTTTAAGTGATGGCGGAACGGTAATGCCGTCCGGCACAGAAAATACAATGCCATGAGCCTGATGCGGACAATGATATGGATCCTGACCGATAATCACCGCTTTTATCTTATTATATTCGGTTAAGCGAAAAGCCGTAAAAAGGTCTTCTTTTTTGGGAAAAACCGTATGGTTTTGATATTCTTCATAAAGAAAAGTCTCCAATTTAAGATAAAATGACTGATTATAAACGTCCTTAAAGAGATTATCCCATTCATTTTCAATTCTTAATCGCATACCTAGACCCTCCTTACAAATATTAATATATTACATATTTTTATAAATATTTAAAAAGCATAATACCGATTGGATAATAGCAAATATGATATAATTTAAATTAAACAGGACAACATTCCCATGTTAACTGAATATATTATTTTAGGAGGAAATTAAATGAACAAACAAACATATCCTTTTACCTTAATGCCGCTTCCTTATGCTTATGAAGCGTTGGAACCGTATATCGATAAAGAAACGATGCACTATCATCATGATAAACATCATCAGGCTTACGTCGATAATCTAAATAAAGCTCTTGCCAATCATCCCCAATATCAGAAGTATACAGTACCGGAATTACTCGTGATGTTGCCGGAAATTCCCGATGAAATTTGGACCGCGGTTCACAATAATGGCGGTGGTGTTTATAATCATAATCTGTTTTGGTTGGCGATGGCACCTCAAGTGCCGAGCCGGCCAACCGGTAAATTGGCAACCGTCATTGATGAGAAGTTTAAAACATTTTCCAATTTTAAAGTCGAATTTAAAAAAACAGCCCTTTCTCAATTCGGTTCCGGTTGGGCATGGCTTGTAAGTAACAACCGTGATGAACTGGCAATAATTACAACTGCCAATCAGAATACGCCGCTCGAATTAAACCTAAAACCAATTTTACCGCTTGATGTTTGGGAACATGCTTATTATCTAAAATATCAAAATCGCCGCGGGGACTATATTGATAATTGGTTTAATATTGTTGATTGGCGCCAAGCGGAAAAGTTATATTACACATAACAATCGTAAAAATGGATAAAGCACTTCATTCTAAGAAGTGCTTTTTCTTTATCGCTTAAAACACACCTATACCCCAAATAAAGGATATAATAGCTAAAATGGCAATAACGTAATAAATTACTTTCCAAGTCATTGCTAACTTTTTAACGTAATAATAAGCTAAACAAAGCACAACGAATAAAAGCATGCCGTTACCTACCCAGATAAAGAAACTCATTTTTGCGCCGATTTGAGAAAGAAAAGCGCTAGCGGTAAATAAAATCAAGGCAACAAAGGACAATAGTCCCAATGTGTTTTGCGTAGTGCGTTTCATTTAATCATCCTTTCTTATTTTATTTTTTTTCATAAAATTGACGGTACCAATAATAAACGGAATCTTTATTAAAAGGTTCTTTTTTTTCTCTAATAAACCTCAATAAAATACTTAAGTTATTTTTAATTATATGCGTTATTTCAACCGGATAACGCATATCTTTAATATTAAAATCATATTCATCGCGATCTAAAATCAAAATTTCACCGTCCGGATATAACTTTACATCAAGATCATAATCAATATATTTTAACCCTTCTTGATCGATGATAAAAGGGGAACTTAAGTTACAATAATAATAAATACCATCTTCTCGAATCATACAAATAATATTAAACCAATACTGACGGAAAAAATAACAAATCGCCGGTTCCTTTGTTTTCCATTTGTGACCGTCACCGTCAATAACATCGACTTTATCATTAACGATAATTGCTAAATCATCGGTAGCACAAATTTTATAGACATTTTTCCAAACACGGTGCAATTCTCCATCATGTTTAAAACTGATAATATCCAGCCTTTCCATTGTGTCACTTCTTTCTAATAAGATTATAACAAAAAAACCGCCAAATTTAAAGGATAATTTTATTATAACATTAACCGAATTAATATTCATTATGTAAGAAAAGCATTAACATCAACGGTTAATGCTTAAGTATCAGAGATAATTATTAATCCATTTTTTCAACTCTGGTTTTGAAGCAAATCCAACGCGTCGCGCCAGTTCATTACCGTCCTTAAAAATCACGATTGTCGGAATGCTACCAACGTGATTGGCTATGGCAAATTCCCGTTCATCATCAATATTAACCTTTAAAAAATTTATTTCCGGGATTTCTTCCGACAATTCTTCAATAATCGGACCTAACATTCGGCACGGTCCGCACCAATCAGCATAAAAATCAACAAGAATTATGCCTTTTTCCTTTTTTACAAGTTCCGCAGTTGCAACTTTTACCATTTTCTTTTCCTCCTATTTTTGTTTCAATGTTATAACGGTAACGCCTTGACCGCCTTCATAGGCATCGCCGAAGCGGTAACCTTCAACCTCAGGGGCCGTTTTCAGATAAGTTCTGACCATTTCCCGAATAACTCCGGTCCCATACCCATGGATAATATTAACCTGAGCGAGTCCGGCATAAACCGCATCATCAATATATCTTTCTAATTTGATCCGGGCTTCCTCATAACGGATGCCGCGCAAATCCAAGGTCATGGCTACTTGTTTTTTAATACCAACCGGTACGGACGAT
>JALOBF010000173.1 GCA_023228385.1 Bacilli bacterium | reverse complement strand
AAACATAATTAAAACATTAGAATCCAGATGAGGCCATATTTCTTCTTCCGGTTTAAGGCCGCTGATATTATACATTATTTCATAGCGGGGGGGAGTTAAATTAGATTGAAGAGCCTGATAAAGCAGTTCAATTTTTCCCCGTTTCAACTGTTCGCCGACACACACATTAACGGCTTTTTTCTTTAAATATTTACGCCGAATCTCTTCGTTAAATACTTGATAATCCACACTTTCTTCAAGACAAAGCTTGGTTAATTCCAACACTTCTTGGGAGTTATATGTATCTTTGGGAAAACGAACCACTCCCGCTTTTACCGATAAACTGATAATATGCTCGTTTATGACAAAACCGGAGGTCAATAACTCTAAAGTTGATTTTATGGTTTTATCGATTAGCCGGGAATCGCTCATTTCCAAAACTATGATAAAACTGTCGCCTTGCAAATAATAAACATAACCGGAAATTTGCGATAGGATATCATAAATATACGCTATTATTTTATCTTTTAATTGATAATCGTATTCATGAAGATTATAAATTCCGATCCGAATAAAAGCGCATTTATAATCGTTATTATCGGCTTTTCGTAAGATTCGTTCCAAAAATTCCTGAATTTCATGGTTGGAATAGCGATACGAGGTCCGTTCAACCGCAAGCAAACTAATAATGCCGATATAATATTTAACGATTCCGTCTTTGTTGATATAGGGCATTCCCTTTTCAAGAATCAAACGGTCTTCACCGTTAATACGCAACCGGTATTCGCTGCGGTAAGGTTCGCCTTCTTTGATAAACTCGGCGCTATTCTGATAGATAACGGCGTCATCGGGAACAATCAAGTTTAGATAGTCTTCCTGGGAAATAATCCGAGCGGATACACCAAGAAAGGCCCCCATATTTTCGCTTATTACCATTTTTCCTATTTCCGGTTTTAAATAAAAATATCCTTCCGCTAAATTATCCTGACAAAAATTTAAAATATGTTTGCGCGAGCGGATATTTTCCTGATAATAAAGCGATATCATTTTTCTTTCTAATAATTTACCGGCAATTTTTAAATTGGTAACCGCATCAAATTCATTTAAAACGTTAGTATAAGCGATAAAAGTAACACATCCGATAATTTCTTTATCTAAATTAATCGGCAATGCCACCAATGTTTTTACATTATATTCGGCATAGGGAACTTTCGTTATAATATCTTTAACCGGCAACGGAACATCAGAGAAATCAATAATGATTTCATGATTAGAAGATATCATCATTTCAATAATGGTCCCTTCTAATTCGTTATAAGAAAAATCGCGCTCATAAAGCCGTTTCTTTTTATATTGATAAACCGTTACTTGATCGAAAGTATCGGATAATTCCGGGATAATATCAAATTCACTCGGAGTTAACATTACATATAAAGCTTCGTCAAAATTGATTATCGTTTCTAAGTTCTTAGAAAACTCAAGCAAAACATCCCGAATATTATCATTTAATAATGAAATGTTAATGATATTCAATGTTTTCTCGATTTTTGTTATCGTCAATTTCAGTTTGTTGGCAATTTCGATATTTTTATCGTCTTCGATCGATTCATTTAGAATGCTTTCATCCATTTTTCCGATTTCGGTTTCCAATACATCGATTGCCCCCAATAACTCCCGCAAATCGTCTCTTACGTTTTTATTTTTTAAAATATATATTTTAAGATAATTTTTGTAAAAATCCTTTTTAACATAAAGATTGGGTGAAGCATCGATTTCCTTAATATATTTTTGACTGATGCGATAAGCCTCATCATATAAGTCCATTTCGATTAGCAATGAAATATATTCATTGGCGATATTTAAATAGTTTTCACTGATCGCATGAATATTTTTAAAAATCTCCTGAAAACTTTGCCGGGCTAGTTTATAATTTTTTTCCAGAATATGAAGTTTGGCATTTAAATATTCACAATAAACAATACCCTCTTCGTCTTCCAATTTATAAACCAACGAAATACATTCATTAAGTGTCTCTTTAGCTTCATTGACTTGAGCCTGATCAATATAAAGTTTGGTTAGATTGCTTAAGGCAAAAGAACGGGTATTATCATCAGGATAGTTATTTAATATGGCTTTTAAATGCAACAGGGCTTTATCTTTTTGATTTAATTCTGCATAAATATAAGCCATTTCCAAATACCAGCGATTGACATCATCGACATTCTCCAAATCAAGGCAATTGCGTTTCATAAAGGCATAACGATAAGCACTTTTATAATTACGTTTATGAATAAAAACATAAATAATGCGATCTAAAAGTGAAATATATATTTTTTGAAATACGACATTGTCGATATTGGTTAAGGATTTCAAAGCGGCATTTAAAGCATCATCCAATAAGTTTTCATTGATATAAATGTCGATAATTAAAATATCGCATAAATAAAGATATTCTTGATTCATCGCTGCTTTGCATTGGTTTTTCAATTCCATAATATCGGAAAAATCAGCTAAAGTAAGGGAACGACTGATTAATTCTTTGTATTTTTCCTTAATACTCATATCCCAAAATCCCTTTCACATATCTTTATAAGTTATTATAACATAAAAAAAAGCTAAAGTTAATTGTTTTTTATGATTTTCAATAAAAATCATGCCATTTTAACTTTAAAAATAAGTTAAATAAAAAAGGAAACGCCGATATTGTTTCCTAATTATTTTTAAAATTCAAGCATAATGGTTACCGGACCGTCATTAATAAGATCGATTTCCATATGAGCACCAAAGAATCCGACTTCAACCCCGATCCCATATTCGGAAAGCAAACCGTTAAAACGATGGTATAGCTTTTCGGCATCATTCGGGTTAAGGCTATCGGTAAACGAAGGCCGATTTCCCTCGTTGGTATTGGCATATAAAGTAAACTGTGATATCGAAAGAATCGCACCGCCGATATCACGAATGCTTAAATTCATTTTACCGGCCTCATCGGGAAAAACGCGGAGATTGACAATCTTTTTCGCCATCC
>JALOBF010000020.1 GCA_023228385.1 Bacilli bacterium | reverse complement strand
GTCTTATTTTACACGCTTACTAATAAAGTTTACTTTTTCAAGGGAAAATGGTATAATATATTATATTTGTAATTCTGATATGAGGAGAAAAATGAAACTGCTGAGAAGAATAACAATTATACTTTTATTAATGATATCTTTTTTTATTATATTTTCTTTTCCGAAAACAACTGCTTTTGAATTGGTTCCGATACCGCGAGCAAGCGGTAATGGTTATGTTACTTATCGAGGACAGTCCATTCAGGTCAAAATGCCAACTGAATATGTTGAAAGCGAAACAAATTTTCGGGCGGTATGGGTAAGTCCATTGGTCGGTGATATCGGTTCTTATTCGACAGAGAACTCATATAAAACTCAAGTATATGAGATATTTGATGTAATGGAATATTATAATATGAATGCAATGATTTTTCATTTGCGCATTTTTAATGATGCTTTATATAACTCAAAATTGAACCCGATATCGGGTTATATGAATCGAGCTGATTTTAAGCGTTGGGATCCGATAACTTGGGTAATAGAAGAGTGTCATAAACGCGGGATTGAGTTTCATGCCTGGTTAAATCCTTATCGTGTTTCTTCAAGTACTACCGCTTTGCCGCTTGAAGAATACGCCAAGCGATTTTCAGTTTATAATATTGCTTCCGATCCGAGTTGTTTATTAAAAGGTAATGGTATAATCTTAAATCCCGGCGAACCTCGCGTTAGAGCCTTTTTGATTAATACCTGCATGGAAATCATTGAGAATTATAATGTTGATGCTATTCATTTTGATGATTATTTTTATATTAGCGGCATTGATGATGCGGCTACTCGCTCTAAATATAATTATGAGGGGCTTTCGGTTGCTGATTTTCGGCGTAAACAAGTAGATCTTTTTATTGAAGCCTTATCGAATCGTATTCGCAATTACAATCAACAAAACAATCGTTTGGTTCAATTGGGAATATCTCCGACCGGAATCTATCGTAACGGTTATTATGTTGAAACTGCAAACTATGATGATAACGGTAATATGACCGCACCTTATGGTTCGAACACCGCCGGTTACTCTCATTATGATAGTCCTCTTTGTTCCGACACGAAGAAGTGGGTTGATAATGAGTGGATAGACTATATTGTGCCACAGAGTTATTGGGCAATAGAACACGGTGTTGCCGGTTATGCTGATGTTATGGATTGGTGGGTAAAAGCATTAAAATATAAAAAGGTCAACCTATATTCCGGAATGGGTCTTTATATGGCGAGTGATTCCGCAAATAGTTCTTGGTATTCTAATCCGCGAGAAGCCGCTAATCAGGTACAGTACGCCAGTCAGTACCAGGAGATAAAAGGCCATGTTATTTTTAGTTATAGTCAAGTAAAATCGGCTTATAAATCAAAATCCGGACGCTATTATCAAAATATGGAGAATATTAAAAATGAAATGTGGCGTCGACCATCAGTTTTACCCGAAATCCGAAATTGCGATACAATAACTTTACCAGCCGTGAAAAATTTAAATGTCAGTAAAACATTGGTCGGATATCGTTTGGATTTTAGTGTAATCAATAATGCCAAATTTTACGTTATTTATCGCGGCGTT
Organism: Bacilli bacterium; assembly: GCA_023228385.1. Lineage (GTDB taxonomy): Bacteria > Bacillota_I > Bacilli_A > ML615J-28 > CAG-698 > UBA3946. Next base: position 16,165 of record JALOBF010000020.1, on the reverse strand, counting down.
GACAATCTTCGGTTTTCTTCATCAGAAGTCATAGATGTTATCGGTGATGTTTCGGATAACGGAATTATTAGTTATATAGATGAAGTTGATACCGGCAATCATTATGTATATGGCATAAAGGCAATGTCATTAACTAATTCATTGGGGACAGGCCGGACGGTAACAACTCAAGGCGCACCGTTGGGAGAATTATTAGATATTGGAGAAATTAAAGATATTGCCATTCCCGAAGTCGCTAATTTTAATACAACGGTTCAAATCAGATGGCCTTCACTCCCTCAGTTATTGGGCGGACCGATTACCTATTCCGTATATAAATCATTTGATAATGCTTCTTGGGAACCAGTTACAAGCTATGATAATCCGATTACGACCACCGGATCGGTTAATACCCAAAAGGTCAGATTGGATAAAAATAATAGTCTTGTTTATTTCCGTATTGATGCAAATAATCGCACCGGCAAATCGACCACTTATTTTAATTTAAATGTATATCATCAGCCTGGATATATTCGAAATTTTGCTGCCACCGGAGAAATTTATGCCGGTAAAACAATTAATTTCAAATGGACGAAGATGAATATTGAGGGAGTTACTTATAAAGTTCAATATTCGCCGGACGGTTACTATTGGACTGATATAACAAATGATGACAATCCCACGGTTGATACCGGCATTAGTTGTTTACAGCCTTTTACCCTTCCTCAGGGCAGCAGTTATTTTTATTACAGAGTTATTGCCACAGCCCCAAGCGGTAAGACAGCTTCATCGCCGATCCGGCTTGAAGTTTATGAAAAGATTGGCGACTTTCAAATTCGTGTTAACGGTGATGATTACCTGGAACCGGTTATCGTCAAACAAGATGAACCAGTACACATTACCTGGATGAAACATACCTTTAGCGATGGTGAAGTTCAGTACCGGACGATGATCTCTACCGATATGAATTATTGGATGTCTTATAAAATACATAATTATAAAAATAATTTAACCTGTGAAGGTGATTATTGGATTCAAACGATTAATCCTGATTTTCGCTATTATACATTATATGTTCGGGTAGAGGCAATATCCAGTTCTGGTCGAAATTATTCGCCCATAATCGAATTGCGTGTAGAAATGAACGATTTGGTATTAACGCAACTTATTGATTATATTGTTAATGCCCCCAATTGCTATTTAAATAAAACAAACATATATAGAAAATAAAAAATTATTGTTATCCAATCGGCAATGCTCTGTTTACCGTCCAACATTAATAAACAGCTGATAAGATAATAAAAAACGCATTTTGAGCCAAATCGGAAATGCGTTTTTTTATTATTCATGGGGAATTATTTCATAAAGAGATTTTAATGAATGTTTCATAAAATTGAAGGATTAGGTTGTGAATCGGTGGAGTGCAGTCTTGATCAAGCCATTCTTGGAATACACCAATACCACCGCTAACGATAAAAGAGGCAAAAGCGTTTTGGAAACTCTCGTCTTTTTGCGGGATTGCCTTATTGGTTTGGATAAATAATTTTTTCATTTCTTCTTTTAGTTTATTAATATAAGAAATATCGCCGTTTTTACCGAATATACTTTGGAAAAACCTTTTTTCACTTTTAATATATTCAATAATATTAATTAATATTTTATAATAATCAACCGGATTACTATATTTTTTAACAATCTTCTTTATATGTTCCAGGCATTCGTTTTCCATTTCTTCTACAAGATCATAAATATCATAATAATGAAGATAAAATGTTCCTCGGTTAATATCAGCTTTTTTCGCTAATTCGGTTACGGTTATTTTTCGGAAATCTTTATCCCCCATAAGTTCAACCAAAGCATTTTTTAAAATTCTTCTTGTTTTTCGAACTCTCCGATCCATATCGTCTCCTTTACATATTTACTGAATCTGTCTATTAATAATCAATATTAAGATAATGATGTTTAATAAACATATATTGAAATAGTGATATGTTATCTTTTTCCTAATTATAGTATACTATAATTAGGAAAAATAATCAACAATTTGATTATTTTTAAACAATATGTTAGATGGAGGCGGCATGTTTAGAAAATTCAAAGTTTTAATTATTATTGTATTTGCTCTTATTTCTATTGTCTGCGCAATTTTGATTCCTTTTGTTAATATTAACTATGATAACTCAAGTTATTTACCGGTTGATTCCAAGGCAAAAGCGGGACTTGAATTATTGGAATCGGAATTTGGCAGTTCAGGTTATTTATTGGTGATGGTAGAAGATATTACATCGCAAGATGAAATTAATGATTTAAGGGCGGTCCTTGCTATTGATAATGTAAATAAAATCGATTATCGAGTAAAAGAAGACAAAGTTTTATTTCAGATTGTTTTAGAGGAAAACGATCATAGCGTCGCAACGCAAGAGACCGTCAGCAATATTATCACACTTCTTAAAAATGAAAATTATAAATATTATATGAGCGGTCAGTCTTACTTAACTTATCATTATAATCAAATGATTAAACACCAATTACCGAAAATTATTTTATTAGTTATTCCAATTGTATTATTAATACTGGTTGTAATGACTACATCATATATTGAACCATTACTTTTTCTTATTGTTATTGGTATTGCCATTGTTCTTAATATGGGAACCAATATTTTTCTTCCTAATGTATCTTACTTAACTTATTCGATCAGTCCGGTATTACAACTTGCTTTATGTATGGATTATTCAATAATATTATTAAGTCGGTATCGGCATTATAAAAAGCAAAACTTCTCTAAAAACGAAGCAATTAATAAAGCGTGGAAAACATCGTTGGTCCCAATTCTTTCCAGCAGTTTAACTACGGTTGCTGGGTTTGTAGCTATTATGTTTATGAAGTATCGAATCGGCTTTGATGTCGGTATCGTCCTTTCTAAAGGAGTACTTTTGTCTTTAGTTACGGTTATTTTTTTGCTTCCGGTGTTAATTTTGCTTTGTGATAAGCTTATGGAAAGAACACAGCATCGCAGTCTTTTGGCCCTCTTTAAAAAACGAGGTGATCGGGTTGATTTAAACGGTCGTTATAATAAGTTTATATATCGTGCTCGATATATTATTCCGGGAATAGCTGTGGTTGTTATCGGTTTGGCTATTTACTTTCAGTTACATAATAAGTTTATTTATAGTGACATTGCTCCTACTTATGATATGAAGGAAATTAAAGAGAGTCGGGAAAATATTAAAGATAATTTTGGCTTAAATAATCAAGTTGTAATTTTATTGGATAATGAATATGATCCCAAGGCTCTGCTTGAGTTGCTGGGAAATCTTAAATATCAAAATGATAATTATATAACTTCAATATATGCCTATACCCAACAATATACAAAAGATGAAATTAAAGAATTTTTAAAGGATTATGATATCGAGTCGGTAAAAATAGATTTGTTATTTGATTTCATCAATATTAATAATCCGGTAAAAACGACCGTATCATTTCAAGAAATTGCGGAGTGTATTGATATATTTGGCAAATTCAAGATAGAATATGAAATAAATGAATTAAAGGCATTGCTTAATCAATTTGTGGAAGTCGGCGATATGGAGTTAGCGCTTGTGTATCAACTGATGGGGGTATCCCAAACTTCAGTAGCGAGTATTATTGTTTTTTTTGATACTCCATATTCTTTTACGGAAAGTTCCGTGATTTTTAATGGTTTGCTTTCCGGTGATGAATTACAGGCGGTATATGCAACGCTTGATGAGGTTAATTTAAGTCTCTTTCAGATTATCGGATATTATAATAATTTATTTAATACCGATTATGATAAAAATACGATGTTTACAATTTTAGGCGGTTTGGTGAACCTAAACGATTTGGGGCTTCTTTACTCCATGGCCGAAGTTGAAGCAATGAACATAAAGGATTTAATTACCATATTTACGGCAAAGTATGATGAAAATGCAATGAAATTATTGCTTGCGGATTTAGATGATGCAAAGATTGCCAACGCTTATCAAGCGCTAAATTCGGCTGGAACGCTTGATGAAGAAGGGAAAATTTCGATTGGTGATTTCGTTAATTTTGTCCTTGAAAATTATGCTCCTTATTTAAGCGAAGAAGAAAATGCGGCTTTACAAACAGCGATGATTAAAATCAGTTATCTAGGCAACTATCATGATAAAATTAAAATGATTGAGACAATTAGTCCGTTTTTAGAACAGGCATCAGTGTTTGATTTTACACAGCTTTCCTTTGTTGAAACTATAAATAAAGAAACCATAACATCACAATTTATTAACGATAATTATCAACGAATTATTTTGGCCGTTGATTTGGATGATGAAAGTGAGAAATCTTTCGGTTATTTTGAAAAAATGATTTCTATACTTGAAGAGGAAACAGATGAATATTATCTTATTTCGAGCACCTCAACAATTATGACGATTAAAGATACATCAAACCGGGATTATATTATAACAACGGTAATATCGATTGGTTTAATATTCTTAATCATTGCTCTTTCGTTTAAATCATTTTTAATTCCGATTATTTTAATTATTGTAATTGAAGGAGCGATATTTATTAATATGGCGATTCCTTCACTGGTTGGTAATAAAATTATTTTTATGGGGTATTTAATTGTCGGATGTATTCAACTTGGTGCGACTATCGACTACGGAATTCTTTATGCCGATCGTTATCTGGAACATCGTAAAAACCATAATCGGTTAAACAGTATTAATAATGCGACCCGGGATTCATTACCGACAATTATGACCTCCGGTTTAATTCTTTTTTGTGCCGGAGTGGTATTGTCAACGGTCTCAAGCATACCGGTTATTTCCATGCTTGGACGTTTAATCGGTATCGGTGGTTTGGTCTCGGTTATCTCAATCCTTTTCTTTCTTCCCCAGATATTTTTATTAACTGACCGTTGGTTTCTAAAAAAAGTTTCAAAATAATAACTAATTGCATAAAAAAACCCCCATTCTAAATATGGGGTTTTTTTATCGGATAAAAATTTTATAATTTATGAAAGTATTTTTTTAAAAAATAATAAACACCATGCTTTTGAACCGATTTGGTTATATACTTTGCAACTGCAAATAGTTTGGGATGGCTGTTGGCCATTGCTACTGATATTGTGGCGGCTTGCAGTAAGTCAATATCATTATGTCCGTCGCCGAAAGCAATGATTTTTTTATCCGGGATTCGATAATAATGAGCAATTTTTTTCAAAGCCTGACCTTTTGATGTTTTTGCATTATAAACTTCACCTAAAACAAAATCATTGGCAAGGGGCCAAAAACGGAGATGAACTTCATTATTATATTTCGCCGTTATATAATCATATAATGTTTGTTGCCATTTTGCTTCCGCATAAATAATCGCACCATTAGGGTCATTATTAAGGATTTCTTCGGGGTTACCAATCAAAAGCGTTCCGCCGTCGGCATGAAGATAAGGTTTAATTTGGTCATCTTTTTTCCACAAATAGATTTCATCTTCCACTTCGCAAAAAACATTTATTATTGCATCGCCTTTTTCCTTAAGCAAATCAATAATTACATCTTTACTAATGGTAATTGTTGATTTGGGGAAAAGATAATCATTGGGGTTATGAACCATCGCACCATTATAGTTAATAATCGGAGTGTTGATTTCAAGCATTTCATAAATTGGTTTGGTTGAGCGATAGGGACGACCGGTGGCGATTACGATTATGTTGTTTCGGGAAATTTTTTTAAGATAACGCAAACTTTTATAATCATATTTGTCAAAATCAGTTACAACGGTACCGTCTAGATCTATCGCAATTAAAAAGTCTTTGTTCATAGTAAACCTCGGATTTTATATTATCATAAAATAAAGTAAATGTCCAGAAGATAAACATTGCATGGTTGACTAGAGAATCCCTTTTTATACTGATTTGTAGATATTTGATTATTTTAGTTCGATAAAGCAAGGCAAAGATTATTTCTAATCTTGTGATAAAATATATAAGCACATGTTTATTTTGCTGGTTTAATTATTTATTATTTTATGATAATATACATATGTGAGTTTTCCCTTTTTCTGGTTTCTGATATTCTAGGATATAATGAAGATTTACTAAAAGGCGGTGAGATTTTTGGGTTGATCCGTATAAATTGATATCATACATATTTCCCCTATTTACGTTTTGCTTGTTTTGTGATAATGTATCCATGTGAGTTCTTCTTTTTTTGTTTTGCAGTACATCAATTATAATGGAGACTCACCTTTTTTCAAATTATCACAAATCATAAAACAGTAAAAGATGGTGAGAAGCAGTCGAAACACCATTTTTTTCTATTTTGGATAAACCCAAAACAAATTGAATAATTAAACGCACCAGGAAATATTGCAATAAATATAAATTTATAGTAAAATATATATAATTAGGTAGGACAAGTGATTGAATATGAATTTGCTGCGCAAATTGAAAGAATTTTTTGTTGAACTGTTTGGAAAGTTTTCCTTTGATAATCTTCTAATTCTCTTTTTTGGTATTGTCATAGGTTTTTTAGTTTGCTTAATGATTTATTTAGTGTTTGTTTTTGTTTCATTAAAAAAAGGGGAAAGAAAAATACTTGCTGAAAAACATGAAATAGATGATGAAATCTTTTTATTGAGGAATATGCCAATCAAACATTAGGTCAGAAGATTAACGCTGTCAGAACGATATCATGGAATTTAATCAATGATATTGCGAAAGTATATTACCCTAAGTCAAATTATCCGATATATGAACTGAGTGTTGATGAGTTGATTGTTCTTAACCATTATATTACGGATCGGGTTAATGCCATCTTTAAAGGCCCGGTTTTAAGCCCTTTGAAAAAGGTTAAAATCGCCAATATTCTTAAATTGTTTGATATTAAGAAAAAGATAGATGACAATGTCGCGGTTAAAACCGTTAATAAGTTAAAAGTACCGGAAATACTACAGACAGCGCTAGCCGTGTTAAATATCTTCAATCCTGCTTATTGGGTGAAGAAACTAATGATTAATACAACACTGCTTGCGGCCAGCAATAAGATATGTACAACAATTATCGATGTTGTCGGTGAAGAAACCAATAAAGTTTACAGTAAAAGTGTTTTTAATCGAGAAAGAGTAACGAGTTTAGAAATCGAGAAATCCATTCTTGAATTAGAATCATTAGTTGATAAAGAATAGGAGCATAAAAGATATGAGACGAAAAAATTTTTATATTGCCAAAATTAACGAAGATACAAACCAAGAAAAAGTAAAAAACAATCAAAAAGAAGAAAAGAAATTTAAACCGGAGCCGTTTGTTTCTAGTTATACCGGTTATAACGTTAAAGATAAGCCGTCCTTTCCTTACATAAAGTGGAATAATCGCGGATCACAATATGAGGGATTAAGAGATAGTCGGCGGATTAGCGATGAAGAAAGAAAAGAATTATATGGTACGGAATATTATGAATTTGCTCAAATTTTAAAACCGACGATTAATGGTGAGGCTTTAGGCGTAAATGAGGAAGAAGACGAAGAAAATGAACCCGAAGATAAAATGGGTCATCTTAAGGACTTACCGGAAATCGATGATGAATATGATTTTTTTAGTAATACGATATCTGCTAAAAACCGGAATCCCGAATTTAAACCGCGAATTACCGATACGACAGCACCCTCAGTCGAAATCTATTCATCACCCGAAAAAAAGAATCCGTTATCAAATACGATTGGCTATAAATCAAAACCAAAAAAGTATGAACGGCCGCCTCTGGGTTTATTAATGAGGGGGGAGAAACCAAAATATCCTGATTACGGTCATGTTGTAATTCAAAAAGAAATAATTGATAAAACATTACGGGATTTTCGGATTGGCGGTCGGGTTGTTGAGTATACAAAGGGGCCGAGCGTTACTCAGTTTGAGATTACACTTGACCCCGGCGTTAAAGTTGAACGGGTTAAAAATATTTCTCGAAATTTACAAATGAATCTTGAGGGGAAATCAATTAGAATAGAAGCGCCGATTCCGGGAAAAAGTACAATTGGGATTGAAGTGCCAAACCAAATCAGAGAAAAAGTAATGTTCGGTGATTTAATCTCTAACCCCGAATTTTTAAGTGACGGTAATCCGCTTAATACCGTCCTTGGAATTGATATCGGCGGTAATTTTGTCAATCTTGACATTATCGGTATGCCCCACGCTTTAATTGCCGGTACAACCGGCAGCGGCAAAAGTGTATGTATCAATTCAATAATTAACAGTATTTTATATAAAGCAAATCCCGAAGAGGTAAAATTGATTTTGATTGACCCGAAATTAATTGAATTTGCTTGTTACGAAGATATACCACATTTAGCAACCCCAGTTATTAATGACCCTAAATTGGCGACCGTCGCTTTAAAATGGGCGGTTGAGGAAATGGAAAGCCGTTATGAATTGTTCCGTGCTTATAAGCGGCGCGATTTTCAAACTTATAATGAGTTTGCGCAGGAAAACTCCGATATTCCTTCACTTCCTTATATTGTGATTATAATTGACGAACTTGCCGATTTAATGTTTATTGCCGCCTCATCGGTAGAAGAATATATTCAACGTCTTGCGCAAAAAGCGCGAGCCGCCGGTATTCATTTAATAATGGCGACCCAACGTCCGTCAACCGATGTTATCAAAGGAACAATTAAAGCCAATATTCAGACCCGAATTGCTTTTGCCGTTAATTCGCAAGTTGACTCGATGACCATTCTTGATAAATCCGGTGCGGATAAACTGTTAGGTCAAGGCGATATGCTTTACAGTGATGGTGTTAATGAAATCCGCGTTCAAGGTGCGTTTATCTCTCTGGATGAAATCACAGCTGTCACCGATTATATTAAAACCCGTTCAAATCCCGATTTCATGTTTTCGCGTGAAGATTTAACGCAAAAAATGCAGCGTGAAGAATCAACGGATGATCCGACCGAAGATGAGTATTTTTCGATTATTGCCCGTGATGTTGTCGAAAGTGACAATGCCTCGATTAATCGAATACAAAAAACATACGGTATCGGCTTTAACCGGGCGCAAAGTATAATGATGGGTCTTGAGGAATTAGGCATTGTATCAGAAGGCATCGCCGGCCGGCCGCGGCGGGTTTTGGTTACTATTGAAGAACTGGAAGCGATATTAAATCAATGAATGAAAACAACAATGTTATAAAAAAAGAGATTACTTTTAAACAAATTATTAAAAAAATAATTGCCTTAGCACTATCAACCCTGATTTTGGTGTTATTTGTTGCGATACCTATAAGTAAAATCGATTTAATTCCGCGAAAAATAATTTACTTAACTATCTTTGTGTCGATAATAGTTACGATATTGGTTCTTTTTTTTAAGTACAGAAAATACCCCGATAGTATAATTAAAATTTATTATCATTTTGCAGATTTTTTGCTGATGCTTAATATCGCTTTTCTTTTTGCTAAAGTATTTTTTGGTGTGTTTTTCTTTCCGGCAACCGTCAAAGGGAGTTCAATGTGCCCGACTCTTAATGAAGCGGACCATCTTGTTGTGCGTAGTTTAACCACGCCGCATCATTTTGATATTATCGTATTACAGGTTGACAGCGAATATAATGTTTTATACGGCGGTATTTCAGATAAAGAATTGATTGTAAAAAGACTAATCGGAATGCCGGGCGACAGTTTTTATTATCAGGATGGATATCTCTATTTAAACGGTGAATGTATTACAGAATCTTATTTGGTTGATGATGAGGGGAAATTTATGAGTTTTGACAATATGTATAATACTTATACCAATGATTTTAATTTATCCGATTATTGCAAAATCAGGGGTGAAAATGTCTGTACGCCGGGGGGAGAGTGTCGGATACCGGATGGTTATTATTTTGTTATGGGTGATAACCGTAAAAGAATCGACGGTTGTAAGTTTAGTATTGACAGCCGAGATTTCGGTTTATTTCATCAAACTCAGATTATCGGTGTGGTGAAATATCGAATGGAAAGTTTAATTAAATGGGAGAAATTATGATTCAATGGTTTCCCGGCCATATGGCCAAAGCAAAAAAAGAAATTGTTGCGATCTTGCCGCTGGTTGATATTGTTTTTGAATTGGCGGATGCCCGCATTCCCGCCTCCTCTCAAAATCCAATGCTTGCCGAGATTATTCAGAAAAAACCCCGACTTATACTTTTAACAAAATGCGATATGGCTGACAGTACATTAACTTCCGCATGGGAAAGGTATTTTCAGGATAGTGGTTTTGGTGTTCTTGCTATTGATGCCATATCCGGTTACAATATTAAAAAAATTATTCCTTCCGCTCGGGAGATGCTTAAAGATAAATTTAATAAAGAACGGGCTCTGGGAATGAAGGTCCGACCGATTAGAGCGATGATTCTCGGAATTCCCAATGTCGGTAAATCTACCCTTATTAACCGCTTGGTGCAAAGACGGGCGGCTGCCGTCGGTAATCGTCCCGGAGTAACTAGGGCGCAACAGTGGATTCGAATTAATCCTAACCTGGAACTGCTTGATACGCCGGGAATATTATGGCCGAAATTTGCGGATCAAACTGTTGCGATGCATTTAGCTTTGACCGGTGCCGTTAAAAGTGAGATACTGTCTTTTGTTGATATTGGTGAATATTTTCTTGACTTTTTCCGGCAATATTATTCTAAATTATTTATTTCACGCTATAAGGCTGATTTAAATTTACCGAACTCGGAAATTACTGCCCGAATTGTTGCCGATCGCGGTATTATTCAAGATGATTATTATGAAAAAGCTTTTGAAATTATCATTAATGACTTTCAGAATATGCGAATCGGTCGGATTACGCTTGACCGGATACAAATAAGCCAATAACTAAGGTATTGGTTTTTTTAAATACTTTGTGATTATGGTGGAAATATTTATTATTATATGATAAAATGGGGTAAATTCGAGAGGAAAAGTAAAAATGGATGATTTATATGCAATTGAAGAGCGTTTGTATCGTAAGGGGTATTATTATATTGCCGGGTGCGATGAAGCAGGGCGTGGTCCGATGGCCGGACCGCTTTTTGCTGCTGCGGTTATATTACCGCCGGGGTATCGACTGGCGAAACTCAATGATTCAAAAAAAGTTTCTCCCGGAATAAGAGAAAAATTATATAATATAATTATACAAGATGCCATTGAAATACAGACATCTATTATTGATGTTGAAGAAGTCGACCGGATTAATGTTTATCAAGCCAGTAAAAAAGCTATGAGTCAATGCATCAACGCTTTTGAAACTCAGGTTCAGTATGTTTTAGCTGATGCTATGCCGCTTGATTTGGATGTTGAATGCTTAAGTATCATTAAAGGTGACCAGAAAGCGGCATCGATTGCTGCTGCCAGTATTATCGCAAAAGTTGAAAGAGATCATTATATGATTGCGATGGATTGCGTATATCCTCAATACGGTTTTGCAAAACACAAAGGCTATGTAACTAAATATCATTTGGAAATGCTGGATAAACATGGACCTTCACCGCTCCATCGGAGAAGTTTTGCTCCGGTTCAAAAGGTTTTGTACAACTATTCGAGATAGAGGAGGTTATTATGATTGACGCTCATATTCATATCGAGTTTGGTGAATATACCCCTGAATATATTGAATGTATGGTTAATACCGCCCTGGCTAAACAGATTAAGGAATTACGGATATTAGATCATACGCATAAATTTATTGAATTTAAACCGATTTATGATATAATTCGTTTGGATCCTTTTAATTGCAATTGGTACGATCGCAAAAGACCGGTTCCATTAAATGATTATTTAAACTTTATTGTAAAAATAAAGCAAAAAGACTATCCGGTAAAGTTACGTTTCGGTCTTGAAGTATGTTATTTTAAAGAAAAAGAAGATGAATTACGAACCATTCTAAATCAATATGATTTTGATTTTTTAATTGGCAGTGTCCATTTCATTGATGGTTTCGGCTTCGACTTATCGCAAGAAAACTGGGAAGGAAAAGATATTAATCATCTGTATCGGCGTTATTATGAGATAAATATCAGTTTAATTAAAAGCGGTTTATTTACAAGCCTCGGTCATCCTGATGCAATTAAACTTTTTGAAAAGTATCCGGACTATTCATTAACAGAAACCTATTATCGGATAGCTAGACTTTTAGGAGAGTATAATATGGAAACTGAGAACAATAGTGGCTTGATCCGCTATGGTTTTCCTTATCCCGGTTTAAATCAAGAATTTTTAGATATTTTAAAAAAAATGAAAGTGAAAATTAATCGGGCGTCTGATGCTCATAAAATTGAAGATATTGGTCGGATGTTTAATCAATTAGAAATTTAAAATATTATTTATGAATAATCCGACTGACTGGGAAAAAAATAAAAAAAGATTGTCAGCTATTAAAGCGGCTGTAATAATCTTATCAAAGAAGGTGAAATAAAATGAAAAACAATTTGATAATTGTTGAGAGCCCGGCTAAATCACAAACAATTAGCAAATATTTAGGAGAAGAATTTATTGTTGCTTCGAGTAAAGGTCATATTCGCGATTTAAAAACACAAGGATACGGCGGTTTCGGTGTTGATATTGAAAATAATTTTAAACCAATGTATAAAACTTTGCGCGATAAAGCCGAGGTTATTCGTGAATTGAAAAAAGCCGTTAAAAAAGCCGATAAAATATATCTGGCAACCGACCCGGATCGGGAAGGTGAAGCAATCAGTTGGCATCTTTACGAGGTGCTTAAGCTTGCTGAAAAGGAATATGAACGAATTGTTTTTTATGAAATAACTAAACCGGCAATTCTTAAGGGTCTGGAAAACGGCCGGGAAATTGATGTTGATTTGGTTCATTCGCAGGAATCTCGCCGAATTTTGGACCGAATTATCGGATTTAGTCTTTCCACTCTATTACATAAAAAAATCGGTTCTAAATCAGCCGGTCGCGTTCAATCGGTAGCTTTAAAACTGATTGTTGATCGCGAAAAAGAAATTCAAGCTTTTATTCCGGAAGAATATTGGGAAATATTTATTGAATTTTTAAAAAACGATGAAAAACTTCGGGCTAAACTAATTCAATTTAGAAATGAAAAGATTGAACTTAAATCTAAACAAGATGCCGATAAAGTATTGGCCGGATTAACTGATAATTATCGAGTAAAAGAAATTGTCCGTAAGGAAAGAAAAAAATCAGCTAAACCCCCTTTGATTACTTCAACCCTGCAACAAGAAGCTTCCACAAAATATAATTTTAATTCCAAAAGAACGATGATTGTCGCTCAAAAGCTCTATGAAGGAATTGAGCTTGCCGACGAACGAATCGGCTTGATTACTTATATGCGTACCGATTCGGTACGTCTTTCCGAACAGTTTATCGGCGAGGCGAAAAATTGGATTATTTCTAATTTAGGAAAGGAATACTATTCTGGTTATCGCAAAACGAATAAAGGGAAAAAAGTTCAGGATGCCCATGAGGCGATTCGCCCGACTTCATTGAAGTATACACCCGATGTTATCAAAAAACATTTAACCCCCGATGAATATAAAATATATTCCTTAATTTATTATCGGGCTTTATGTACCTTAATGAGCGATGCGATTTTAGAAGATGAAAAAATAAATATTGAAAATAACGGATTTATTTTTGAAATATCAGGTGAGAAAGTTGTTTTTGAAGGATATTTAAAATTATATGCCCCTTATGAAAATAATGTAATTAAAACATTGCCACCATTTGAGGTAAATGAAATACTGGCGGAAGTAACGGTTTTGCCCGAGCAAAAGTTTACATCGCCGCCCCAACGTTATAGCGAATCGCGATTAATTAAAAAAATGGAAGAATTGGGTATCGGGCGACCTTCTACATATTCGATTACGGTTGATACATTAAAGCAAAGGTATTATGTCAGGATGGAAAACAGAAGTTTTATTCCGACCGAACAAGGAATTCTTACTTCGGAAAAATTGGAAGAGTATTTCAGTGATATCATTAATGTTAAGTATACAGCCGAAATGGAAGATACACTAGATGAGATAGCCCTTGGAAAGAAAATATGGTATGATGAACTTCGCTCTTTTTATGACGAATTCAAGCCTTTGGTCGCATATGCCGATCTTCATATGGAAAAAATTTATCCGGTCCATCTCGAGGAATATTGTCCGCTTTGCAACAGTCAACTGGTAATTAGAAACGGCCGTTACGGTCAATTTGTTGCTTGCTCGGCTTTTCCCAAATGTCGTTATATAAAAAAGGAAGAAAAGGAAGAAGTTATTACCGATGTAAAATGTCCGAATTGTGAAAGCGGTTATTTGGTGGAAAGAGTATCGCGCCGTGGCCGAACCAAAGGTAAAAAATTTTATGCCTGCAATCAATATCCCAATTGTAAAACCACTTTTTCCAATTTGCCGGATAATCAATTTGATCAATAAACAAAAAGCAATAGCAAAATATATTTGATATTGCTTTTTTTTCAAAGCAATTATCTTTTTTAAGTTTAATTATTGCTTATAATATGGTATAATAATTAATGATTATAGAGCAGAAACGGTGATGTTAATGGGATTTATTAATTTTTTTAAAGGGCGGAAAAAAAGTACCGATAAATATCGGATCGGTATGGCAAAAACGCGGAAAGGCTCATTTTCACGACTTAAGAAACTTTTTACCGGTTATAATGAAATTACTGAAGATTTTTTTGATGAATTAGAAGAAATATTTGTCATGGCCGATATTGGTGTTGAAACAACGGTGAAGTTTGTCGATGAGTTAAAAAGAGATTCTCGCGTTAAAAACATTTGTGATATTAAAGATTTGCAACCAATTATTATTGATAAAATGTTTGATCTATATTTAAAAGGCGAAATTGTTAATTCTAATTTACGTCTTAATAAATTAGGTTTATCCGTTTTTTTATTTGTCGGTGTTAACGGCAGCGGGAAAACAACCACTATTGCGAAAATTGCCAATAAATTTCTAAAAGAGGGCAAAAATGTAATTATTGCCGCCGGCGATACTTTTCGGGCCGGCGCTGCGGAACAACTTCGGATCTGGGGTGACCGGATTGGCGCTCGGGTCGTTACAAAAAAAGCCGGAAGCGATCCGTCAAGTGTAATTTTTGATGCCATTAAAATTGCCCAAGAAGAAAAATATGATATCGTTTTATGTGATACGGCCGGGAGACTGCAAACCAAGGTCAATCTTATGAATGAACTGGCTAAAATAAAAAGAATAATATCGCGCGAAATTCCCGGCGCACCCCAAGATACTTTATTGGTGATTGATGCTACGACCGGCCAGAACGGTTTAAGTCAAGCCCAAGCTTTCATTGAAGCGACGGAAGTTACCGGTATTATCCTTACTAAACTGGACGGAACCGCTAAAGGCGGAATTGTCCTTGCCATTCGAGATATTTATTCAATACCGATTAAGTTTGTTTGTTTGGGTGAGAAAATTGATGATATTGAATATTTTGATCTTGAAGATTATATATATGGATTATTTGCAGAAATAATAGATGAGGTATAGTTAATGGATATATTAGAAAAAAGAGAATACTATACTTATTTGTTTGATTTTTATGAAAATTTATTGACGGTAAAGCAGCGCCAGTATTTTTGTGATTATTACTTTAACGATCTTTCGCTGGCAGAAATCGCTAATTGTTATGGGATTAGCCGCAATGCAGTTTATGATCAACTGAATAAAACTTATAAAAATTTAAAGAACTTTGAAGAAAAACTAAAATTATATTATAAATATCAAGAGCGAAATAAATTATATATATATTATCGGAATTTAAGCAATCCTAAATTGGATGAATTTATTAAAAAATTAAAGGATTTAGAATAGGTGAAAATATGCCTTTTGAAAGTTTATCAGAAAGAATGCAGATGGCACTCCGCCGCATTACCGGGCGGGCCCGTCTGAACGAAAACGATATTGAAGAAATGATGAAAGAGGTTCGGCTTTCTTTATTGGAAGCGGACGTTAATTATAAAGTTGTAAAAAGTTTTACTTCGGAAGTTAAGACCAAAGCGATGGGAGAAAAAATTTTGAAGTCGCTGACTCCGGGCGACATGGTTGTAAAAATTGTCCACGATGAATTGAAAAGACTGATGGGAGGAGAAACCGCTGATGTAATCTATAAAAGTAAAGGTCCGTCAGTATTCATTTTAGTGGGTTTACAA
>JALOBF010000019.1 GCA_023228385.1 Bacilli bacterium | reverse complement strand
AGGCTAATATAATTATCTTTTTTTACTACCAACTTTGCTGTTAAAACGTCGTCCAAAGCAAAATAGTGAATAGCAATCATATTACCGAGATAGCTTTCCAAATAATAATTTGTATAACTACCACTTTTGATTTCTCTTACATAACCTTCAATTTCAATCAGTTTAAAGAAATTATCTTGACTCGATTTATCCCAAGCTAATAAATCTTCAATCGAAGTAATTACCGGATTGCTAAAATCAACCGGATTCTCCGAAGATAGTACCGTAACCTCAGGGAACTTAATTTCAACAGTATCGTAATTAAGACTAGCAATCTCACCTTTAACCAAAGCTCTATCGCCAACCGCAACAATAGCAGCTGATTCAGTGCCATATACATAAATTCCACCGGTTCTGTCAGTCAATATAAAACCACTTTCAAAAACAAAAGTTACTAGACCTGTTACTTCAGTTTTAGTTCCAATACTTAATGTTTTTATATCAGCTATTCTAACAGTATCTGCCAGTGCCGTTACGTTAATTTCTACAGTATGGTCAGCTTCGCCGGTTGTATCACCGCTTAGATATATTTTAAGTGTAATCTTTACTGATTTATCATCAGCCGGAGCGGTAAAGCTACCTTCAGCATTGATAGTTGTAAGATCATCGGTGGTCCAAACATATTTTACGCCTTCAATAAATGTATTTTGGGAAGTAGTAATAAAGTTTAAATCACCGTCAATATTAGCGCCTTCTTTTACAATACCGGCTATCTCTTCTAAAGCGATGGTAATCTTCTGTTGATCAGTTAGGTCATTGTCAAGTTCAACATCTCCCGTGCGGCCAAAGAAGCATAAATCCCAACCGCCGGCTACACTATATTGATAAACAACGACTTTAACCTTTATCTTGGATCCGGGCAAACTCTTTATAGAACCAATATTTGTTGAATGACCCACAACAAAGATAGTTTGTGCTTCTTCATCAAGAGAATCAGCAAGATATACTTTATCATTCTTTACAACAACATAAGCATCAAACAAGAGTCCCTTGCCGTAAAATTCTTCATTCGGCACTTCGGTTTTAATATTATCAGAAGTGATGGTGAAATCAAAATCAGCTACAGTAGCATCCACATAAGTTAGAGGATCTTCATGAATTTCATCATCAACTTTTTTAATAATATATTTATCATATATCATCCGTAAATAAGCATTAGTGCGATTTTCAACTTTTGCTTTACCGATAATCTCAATTTTATTTCCCAGGACTAACCCATCAGCGCTTAATTGTACTAATATTACTCCGGTTTCATCGGCAATATAGTAATGGTTATTACCGTCAATTCCAATAATGACACCGTTTATTCTAACATATTCAAGATTATTCGTATCTACAGAATCGATTACTTGTTTAATTGTTGATAATGATACTGCTTTAGCGGTGACAATTATATTTACGTTTTTATTATATGTGCCTACAGATACTTTTGCGGTTAGGGTAACCTCAGTATCGGCGGCGGGCATTGTAAATTGACCTTGATTACTAATGACTTCCGGTTTATTTGAAGTCCAAGTTATTGTGACTCCGTGTTCAGCCGTCTTAACTAATTCTAAATCATTAAGATACGTTTTGCCTTCATACATAGGCTTGATCTTAGAAATAGCTAAATCGGCTTTTTCTTCATCTGATAATTCAGGTTCTGATTTTTCTTCTATCGTATCAGGCAATACCATAAGAGTCATCTTTTTGTCGTTACGGGCAAAAGTATAGGCGGATAACGAAATATATTTATCTTTTAGATTTCCAATAGCAGTTTCCGTTTCTTTACTCATACCGCTATAGTGTAATAAGATTTTATCTTTACCAGCCTCAAGATGATAACGATCGTATGCCCCCGATTTACTATGCCTGATATAGCCCTCCAGTTTAAAAAGCCGGTTGAAATTTAGTTGATTTAAGTTGTCAAGAGCCAATATTTCCGCAATTGTGGTTTCAACCGCATCATCATAACTTATAGGATTTTCACTGGTAATAACAACTACAGATGAATCTAAAATTTGAATAGCATCACCGTAAAATCCAATTTTACCTGTGATATTAATCATATCTCCAACTTCCAACTCAGTTTCTCCGCGGTCGTAGACATAAATCACTCCGGATTGATCTTGAATAAGAAACCCTTGGCCCGCTACTCTGTGAACGACTAAAACATCCGAAAGTTCAACCAAATCATCTTTTTGATATTCAGACTTAATCGTTGTAATTGCGATTTTTTTATCACCCGGATAAATGTCAATTGGCCATTCGCGATAAACTGATTTTTTTCCTATCGATACCGTCGCTCGCAATACGGCATATCCCCAATCATTAATCGGATCACCTTGTTCATCCTCTTCATATGGTGTCGGCGTTATAACAACATACCATTTGTCGCCGCGCTGTTCCAGTTTTGCCGTTTCATCATTACACTCAATACTCCAAGTAATATCTAATTCATGTTTAATCGTAGTATTACGCGGTAGTACAAATGTTGATTTAACTGTGGAAATATCCCCTAAGGCAATAGAATTTAAAGCATCATGCATTTTTAATTCGTTTTCTGTTGGTTTTTTATCACAAGCGGTAAAAAACAAAGCAAGTAAGACTGTAAAAATAACTAAGATAAGCTTTTTAGCATTGCTTTTTATAAATATCACTAAATAAATCCTCCTTTTAAAATTATTGATTTTCACTTAAAACAAAATCATTAACTGTTTGTTCGGTTATATTACCTAATTTTATCTGATAATAAACTTTGTTATTATTATAAACATCTACAAATTTACTGACGCCGCCAATAACATCATATTTCATGCCAACGGTAACATAACCACGTAATAATTTGGGTGTTACATCTCCGTCGATTCGGACTTGCAACTCAGCACCGTTCTTCATCTTACCCTTAATGGTATATGCACCGTCTTTATCGGCGGCCTTGCCAACCGAAGTAACCGTAAACTCATAAACCTTAACAACAAACCCTTCATATTGCTGGAGACTGGTTAAAGACTCATCAACTTCCCTGATAGTAATCGCCGTTCCGGTTTCCCTGATACGAATTTTATGCGGATTGGTAAGCTGCATTCCGTAATCCTTTGTATCGGTTGCCTGACAATTAAATTCAATTATATCACCGGAAGCTATCGTTTCCATTCCGGATGTAAATGCATGATATAAAAAGATGCCTTCTTTTGTATATTCACCAGTATCGGCGTTAAGGGTTTCCTCTAAATCTTCAAGATATAAACTTTTACCAACTTTTCTGATGACTTGAGCTTTTACTTTTAATGTTACCCCAGTTGAATAACTGGAATAATTGTTTCTAAGCTCGGCAATAGTTATTTCATATGTTTCCGTGGAATAGTTGAAATCAGAGTCAAGTTCCCCAAAAACTCTTAATCCGGTATCGTAAGATTTAAGAAAAGCCTGCTGAAATACTTCACAATATTTTTCAGCATCGCCGCCGGTGAAATATGAGAAACATTGCTCGATTACTTCTAAATTTAAAAGGCGCAAATCATCATCTTTACTTGGGCGATACCATACATATCCTAAATAACGCTCGCCGGTAGTATCAAATACAGGCGGTTTACCTATTTCATTAGATTCTAAAACTATTTCATAAGCATTTTCTAGTTTTTGCGAAACATATGCCGATGCTTTTAGCCCCCAAGGTGCTATTCTTATTGTTGACTCCGGAGTATTAATTCCTAAAAACCTGATTTTTATCGTTTCAAATTTTCCTTCTTGGGAAAAATGAGCGGTATCGCCGTCAATTACTCTAAGCAATGAAACTGTTCCGATACCATGCGTTAAAAATTTTTGTTTTGTATAGTCGGCTACTAATTTTAAGTCATCGGTATATTCAGTTTTAAGCTCATCAACCGTAATCGGCGGTTTTTTTCCATTATCACCATTGTTGGGATCTTTTTTACAAGAAGCAAATGAAAATCCCAACAATAAAACAAATAATAGTTTTATAAATTTTTTAAAATTTTTCTTATTCATTTCTTTTATCCTTTACCCACTAATCCTTTTTCACATATGGTTTTAATTCTCTATACGCTTGATCAATTCTTTTTGTGACATTAGCATTGCTAACGATAACAGCGGCAAAAATTTCGCCTGCCTTTTCCCGGATTGTAGCCGATCCATTAAATGCCGGATCAACAAACATCTTATATCCTAATTCAGGATAACTTAAGGCAACACTGATCGCTTCTGACCATAGTTTTTGATCCAATGCCGGATCTTCCAAAAATTCTTTATAATCTTCAGTTTCATAAGCCGACTTTCTAACCGGTAAATAGCCGCCGGTATTGATTGCAAACTGAGCGGTGTTTTCCGGTTCAAGCATAAACTTTATGAATAACCAAGCAGCAAGTTTTTCCGCATCGGTGTTTTGGTTTAGCATCGCAATATTTGTTCCCTGCTGAATAACAAGTTTTTTATCTTCACTGTAATAAGGAATCGGAGCCGCACCCAATTCATACTTATATCGGCCAGAAGTATTATAAGCCGCCCCGGCTGATGAGCCGACTGTCATAACAATTTGTATGGTCTCAACAAGGTCACTGTTATATTTTTTATTAAAACTGGCGGCAATTGCGAATACCCGTTCTTTTGCTAAATTCTGAAAATAAGTAAGAGCCGCTTTTGCTTCTTCGTTATTAAAAAGCACATATCCTTTTTCAACATGAACTCTTTCCGTATATTGACCGCCAAATTGACGGACAAGAGTGATAAAGGCGTTGTCGCTTGAATCATAACCAAAAGGATAGAACTGGGGAGCAGGGAGTGAGTCCGCTAAATATTTTGACATTTTAAGGTAAGTTTTTTCACCCGTTTTCGGATCGGTAGATTCAACAAATACATTGTCAGCCTGCCCAGCTTTAACTTTTGAAATGATCTCTTTGCCGATAGTATCCACCTCATTCCATGTTTTCGGAATCTTATTAACATATTCGTCTTCTCCGTATAGGGCTTGAAAGAAAGTGCGGTTATAAACTAAAACTTCAGTCGATTTATTAAAGGGAAGGCCATAGTAATCATTGGAATAATCGGGATGAAACCCCTGATTTTCCGGCATATACGAATCAACAAAATCATTTATTTCGCTTTTTGTATAACCGACTTCTTTATCGTCAATAAACTTCTGCAAGTTAACGAGCGCACCGCTTGAAAAATATTCAGCAAAATGATCGGGATACCCAATTAACAAGTCGGGAGCATTAGTGGAGTTAATATCTCCTATTGTTGTTCTTCTAATAAGGTCATAAGTGCCTCCTACCGCATCAAGGTTGACGGTTATCTTCGGATATTGATTTTCGAATTTTTTAATTAAATCCGGAAGAGCGGTGGAAACAACCCCGGATCTAACCCTAAATGTAAGGGTTATTTTTTGGTCTTTGATATCATCATAAGATAAGACTTCATAATCATAACGTTGCATCGTGGGAATTTTTGTACATCCGACAAGTAAAAATACCCCAATTAAAACAATAAACAATAAAAATTTTTTTCTCATACTTTTCCTCACTTTAATGTTTTTTTATTTATCCTTTAATACCGCTGCGAGAAACACCACGCATAATATACTTTTTACATAAGAAAAATACTATAAGCAGAGGCACGGTTACCATAGCCGAACCCGCCATCTGTAGGTTTAGGATGGAATTTTCTTCGGTAGAACCCATAGCGGTTTTTAATCCCTCCAACAAACCATTGCTTACTAATAAATGATAGTTTCCCGGTTCGCAAAAATTAGCATTAGTAACCAACGAGGGCCATACAAAGGCATTCCAGACGCCAATCATGCTTAGAATTATAATCGTTGTAATTGTTGCGCTGGCAATTGGAATCATAATTTTCCATAGATATTTAAAATCTGATGTACCATCTACTTTTGCCGCTAAATAAAGTTCATTGGGTATTTGCCTAAACGTTTGTCTTAAGAAGAATGTGTAAAAGACACTGCCGACAAACGGCAAGGTTAAAGTGCCGAATATTTTCCAAATATTAGCCGAACGAACCCAACCTAGAAGGGAAAATGTATAATAGTTCCCAACGACATAAATTTCACCCGGTATCATCATCGTCATTAAGAAAATTGAAAAAATCACATCTTTTCCTTTGAAATTAAGCCGGGAAAAAGCAAAAGCGGCAAGAATTGTCAATATTATTGTCCCCGAAGTGGTAAGGAGTCCAACAAAAACAGTATTTCTAAACATTAAATGAAAATGCATTGGTCGAAACTGCCACTCTGTTCCAATTGACCCCTCTACCTTTTTAATCCCATAAATTAAATTTTTATAATTACTCCATTGCCAATCCCATGGCCATAAAACTCTGCCTGCTCTATTTACCGGCAGTAAAGTCAGTTCCGGGGAAGTAATTTCCCAACTCTCTTTTAATGAACTAATAATCATCCAATAAAAAGGAATAAAAATATAGAGGGCCATTATCGTAAGAAAAAGATACAGAAAAGTTCTACCGATAATTTGTTTTATCCGAAAGCTTTTCAATTCTTTTGGGTTTAAATACATTTCTTTATTCATGACAACACCTCCTTAATAATGAACCCTTTTTTTACTGACTTGCAATTGAAGCATGGTTATTATCAGGATGATAAAAAATAATATAAGTGACGCGGCTGATGCAACACCGTACGGTGTTCCGCCGATAGCCATTTTATCATAGATGTAACCGACCACAGTAATCATCATATTAGGTTCTCCATCCGGCCCGTACTTACCGGTGCCGAAAACCGCAATCACACTGGAATAAGCTTTGAATGCTCCGATAAATGAAGTAATTGTAATATAAAGGATCATCGGCGAAAGGAGCGGAACAGTTATTTTGGTGAAAACGCGCCACCTTGGTGCGGCATCAATCTGAGCCGCTTGATAATATTGCTTGTCGATACTTTGTAAGCCGGAAAGAAAAACAATGATTTTAAAAGCTAAGCCGTTCCAGACCGTATATGCCGTTAACACCACTAAAGCGGTCCAAAAAGTGACTTCGCTCGTTCCGGTAAAGGTTGTACCGTTTATCCAAGCAAATCCGATATTTTTAAAAACCTTATTTACCAATCCATAATTTTGATGAAATAAGGTGGCAAATACCATCCCAAGCGCAATTGTGTTGGTGACATACGGTAAGAAAAATATCGTCTGGTAAAGGCCTTGAAACCTTTTGATCGAATTCAAACCGACGGCGATTGCCAAGCCGAGAATTACCGTAAGCGGTACCGAAACAATAACGATGATAGCGGTGTTTTTTAATGCGTCCCAAAATAAACCGTCAGTTAGCACTGTTTTAAAATTATCAATTCCAACTTTAATAAAAGTTCCGCCGGTAATCCAGCGATATCCGTCAAGTTCGCCATGTGATATCCCTTTCCCGCCGTATGAAAAGTCTTCTAAAAACGCCCAAATAAATGCGTTAATAATTGGCCAAAATGTAAACACCAACATGAAAAATACCATTGGTGCCAGGGCTATAGCCGCTCGCCAACCATCTTTTTTATATTCAATCATTATTTATATCTCTCCCCGGTAGTTTTGTTAAAAACAAATAATTTGGAACACTCGAATTTAACTTGCTCGCCCGGCGTTAGACGTCTTTCGCTTGAAATAATAGCCCGAATCTTTAGGCCTATTTCATTAATATAACATATCAACATCGTGTCACGGCCAATATGCTCGACAAGATCAACTGTTGCTTCGATTTTGCCCTTGTCCGATAATTTTAAATACTCCGGCCGTAAGCCAATGTTAATATCTTGATTCGGTTGTTTAACCCCCGAATCGATAACAACCCCATTTTCAAGCACTACTTTTTCTCCTTTTAATTTACCGGGAACAATATTTATCGGCGGATTACCTAAAAATTTAGCAACAAATTGATTAATTGGTTCCTCATATACATCTTGAGGGTGACCAATTTGTTGTTTAAGTCCATCATTCATAACGATAATTTCATCGGAAATACTCATAGCCTCTTCTTGGTCATGGGTTACAAAAATAGTTGTAACTCCGGTTTCTTTTTGAATTCTTCTGATTTCCTCGCGGGTTTGCAAGCGAAGTCGGGCATCCAAATTAGATAAAGGCTCATCCAACAATAATACCCGCGGCTCTTTAACCAACGCCCGGGCTATCGCAACTCGTTGCTGCTGGCCACCGGAAAGTTGATTCGGCTTACGATCCATCAAATCGCCGATATGAACCAGTTCCGCCATTTTTTTTGCTCTTACTTGAGCTTCTGCTTTTGGTACTCGCATATTTTCCAATGGAAACAGAATATTTTGTTTTACCGTCATATGCGGATAAAGGGCGTAATTTTGAAAGACCAATCCGATACCGCGCTTTTCCGGAGGCGTATTCGTAACATCGTCGTCACCGAAAAAAATAGTTCCGGAATTAGGTTTATGCAAACCGGAAATCAGATACAGTGTCGTCGATTTGCCACATCCGGACGGTCCCAGCAAACCAATAAGCTTTCCGGCAGGAATAGTGACGGAAAAATCATTTACCGCTACCGTTACTTTCCCCTTTTTGTCAACAAATTCTTTGGTCAAGTTTTGCAATTTTACTTCGACCCTGTCGTGAAAAATACCCCTTTTCGGAATATCTTTACTTGCTTCTTTCATCATATTTATTCTCCTTGATGCTATAATTACCTGTTTTTATTATATCATAACCAATAATTGAAGTAAATGTTATTGTCAAAAAAAAGACTAATAGCAAAAATAATGAATTATTATGTTATTTTTTGAAAAAATAAAAAGAACTATCCTAAGATAGTTCTCGCCTTGAGATAATATCTGCTTTTATCATGTATCGAATATAGTTTCTTATCTTAAAAAACCATATCGGATAGATGTTAAAGTAAGGGGGTTACTTACCAAAGAAAAACCAAATTGCAAAAACAATCCCGAATAATAATACCATAGCGATAAACGATTTCGTTCCTTTAAAAACCCATCTTAACAAACCAATTAAAATGATTATTACTAAAAACATGCCCAATAATACATAAATTGTATATTCCCCTTTATTTAAGAAGGTTATTATTTTATCAATAATTGGGCCCACAAACTTGGCAAAAAAATCATCGGCTTTGTCAAACAATCTTATTATTGCTTCTTTCATCCTTTCTCTCCTTTTTTACAATTTATACCTTATTATACTACATATCTCTTCGCCCTTCAAGAGATTTTATCAAAGTAATTTCATCTGCGTACTCAATATCACCACCAGCTGGTAATCCATATCCAATTCGAGTAATTCTAACCCTGCTGTTCTCTAATTGCTTTTTTATATACATTGCTGTCATTTCACCTTCAACCGTAGCAGCTGTGGCAATAATTACTTCTTCCGGTACTTCGTATGAAATTCGTTTAAATAAAGACTTTAAATTGACCTCATTAGGTGAGATTCCTTTTAATGGCGATATCAGACCGTTGAGAATGTGATAACGACCATTATACTGGTTGGTTTTATCAAAGACATTAACGTCTCTGCTGCTTTCAACAACAAGAATTGTGTTGCTGCGATGGGGATCAGAACAAATTTGGCATTTTTCGCTGTCGGTTAACACACCGCATATTGAACAATATTTAATATCGGTTTTTAAATTTAAAAGATTTTGACTGAAACGAACAATATCTTCATCTTTTAATTTAAAAAAAGTGAAAAAGGCGAGCCTTTCCGCCGTCTTCGGCCCGATACCCGGATACATCTGAAAGCTTTCAATAAGCTTATTTAATGCTTCAGGGTATTTCATTAAAACAACCCACCAAACGAACCTAACATATCATTATATTTCCCCATTTTTTCTTTTATTGTTTTGTCAATCTCCTGATAAGCTTGATTGCAAGCGGCAACAACCATTTCACCTAGTATTTCTAAATCATCAGTGGATTCGGCTTGAAAACTATTTTCAATCGTAACCTTTATCAACTCTTTTGTTCCTTTAACTTCAACATTTACAACGCCGCCGGCCGATGCATAAAAAATGGTTGATTCAATCTCCTGTTGTGTCGTTACCATTTCCTCTTGCATTTTTTTAATGGTTCTTAATAAATTTTGATTCATATTTTGCTCCTTGTTATCTTATTTTAACAAATTCCTCTCCAAACAGTCTAATCGCTTGATCAACTAATTTTTCTTGACGTTCCAAAAATTCATGATTTTCTTTTCTTACATCTAAATTCGGATCATTAATCGGTGTTAATTTAGGTAACCGGATACCAATATTATACTGGTTGATGTATTCGTTTCTTTTTTCACTCCACATCGTTTCAGGAAGAGCTATATAATTATATGCATCACCAAGGCTTTGATACAAGATATTTAAGGCTTCACGTTTAAATTTAATCTTCATAACTTGATTGCATAATGATGTATTAGAATATACTAATATAAATTCTTTATGGCCGACTGCTACTATTTGTCCTTCCTGTAACAGATCCACAATATCTAGTTGGTCATTAGTAGCATTGTTATGAAGTGTTTTCCAAATTTCAATTACCCTTATTTTATCTTTACGCGCTTCTTCAGTCCGCGAATCATGAAGAATCCTTTCAACGACCTCTACTTGATAATTGCTAAAAGCATCATTTGCCAGATTCCGTAATGATAAGTTTTTATAAGATTCCTCCTCTGCAATGATTTTGCTTTCTTCCGATTGCGAAGATAAAATGTTTTTTTCTGATGGTATTGATGAAAATAGCGTGATCGGAGTTTCTTCATTGCGAGTTTTCCGAACTAAACGCGAATGAGTTTTATTGACTATTTCTTCATCACTTTTTACTGTTTTATTTATAGTATTCGCCGCTTCTGCATCATCTAGCGTATCAATAACGCTCACTTTTTCTTGAGTATTTGTATCATTGTCTTTTTTTGATATGTTTTCTCTAAATGTTTCTTTTTGTTTTTCTGATGTATCGGTATCCGCCGCATTTGCTTCTTCGTTATCTTTAGAGTTACCCTTGATATCATCAAAGAGAACAATTTGCCCTTCGTTTACTTGATTTCGAATTTTTTTGGTTTCCATGCGCGGTATCGAAAACGATTCTGTTGATTGAAGTTTCATTTCTATATTATTAATTTTATCTTTGATCTGGCTTAATTCATAATTAACTTCGTCTTTTGCTTTATCAGCAATAAATTCTTCAATACTTTCTTTAAATTTAACCAATTCCTCATTAATAAAATCGGTAACATTATTAATATCGCCATGGTTTTCTGTTTTGGCAGTTTCAATCGATTTTAATTTTTCAGTTAATGAATGCAATTCAAGTTTGTTCAGTTCATCTATAATTCGGAATACTCTTGTTTCAAGATTATTTATTTTTTCACGCCATTCCGCAGCTAAACCATCATTGACTGTGCTTAAGCGTTTTTCAATTTCAATCATTTTTAATTTATCAGTATTAACATCATAATATTCATTAATCATCTTAATAAGAGCAACTTCCAGATAAATATGAGGTGCTGAGGTTGTTCTAATTTTCGTTTGAACATCACTTAAAGTATCAACATAATAAAATACTTTTTCATCATTGATTTTTTCAGCTAAATGTTTAAATTCTTCTTTTTCAAATATATAACGAGAAAATAGCATGGTATCGATATTCTTATATAATAGTATGTCGCGATAAAATTGTATCATTCCACTAACTATTTTATTAATTTCTTTCCCCATTATAACTAAATCATTAACAGTTTTTATAGCGGTATTAATATCTTTTTCTTCAAAGCAACCGGCTAACTCAATCATTTTATCATAGTTTAAATTCCCTGTAACGGAGTTAACATCATCAATAGTGATAACATTATCAGTGAATGAGACAGCTTGATCTAGATAACTAAGGGCATCACGCATTCCCCCCTCTGCTCCTTCGGCGATTGCAATAACAGCTTCTTCGGTAATATTAAATTTTTCTTCAGTTGCGACTTTTCTAATTAATTCTGATATTTTCTTTACACTCAGTGCTTTAAAATCAAATCTCTGACAACGCGATATAATTGTGGGTAATACTTTATGCGGCTCCGTTGTTGCCAAAATAAAAACCACATGCTTTGGTGGCTCTTCCAAAGTTTTCAATAAAGCGTTAAAAGCACCTAAACTTAACATATGAACTTCATCAATAATATATACTTTATATTTAGAACCGCTCGGTAAGAACTTAACTTTTTCTCGGATATCTCTTATTTCTTCAACTCCGTTATTGCTTGCCGCATCAATCTCAACAACATCAGGATTATTAGATGCGGCAATTTCTTGACAGACAAGACATTTCCCACAAGGTTCAGCTTCATATTTGTTTTCGCAATTTAAAGCCTTTGCTAAGATTCGGGCAACCGTCGTTTTCCCCGTACCACGGGGACCAGTAAATAAATAAGCGTGGGAAATCTTGCCGCTTATTATTGAGTTTTGTAAAGTTCGGACGATTGCTTCTTGGCCAATAACCTCAGAAAACTTTTGCGGCCGATAAGTCCTGTATAAAGCTTTGTATGACATTTAAAGTCGCCTCCCTTGCATTCTTATTATATCATATTGTTTTTGTTTTTTTGTAATTATTTTTGTTTTTTTTAAAAACTTTTTTTTTTGTAAAATCCGATTGATAATATTTAAACCTTCTTTTTCATATTTATAAATGAAAGGGGGAGTTGTTATCGGAGCGATAATGGTTTTTGTCGGTGGATTGTCAATTTTTATGTTTGGCTTGAACCATATGCGAGAATCTTTAATTAAAATCAGCAGTGAGCGAATAAAAAAATTTATCGCATCAGCGGCCGGCAGTAAATTAAAAGCTTTAATTACCGGTGTCGTAATCACCGTATTCATTCAATCATCCTCAGGGGTAACCGCAATCGTTGTGGCTCTTGTTTCTGCTAATCTTATGACGATGTATCAAGGAATTATGGTAATGATCGGTGCTAATATTGGGACGACAACAACCGCTTTTCTTTTTGCTTTACATATTGAAAACTATAGTCTTATCATTATATTCATAGGCTTTTTCTTAAATTATTTTAATAATTTAAAATTAAAGCACTTGGGAGAAGTAATAACCGGTTTGGGTTTATTGTTCCTGGGAATATATATTATGAACTCTTTTTATGCAAATATCGCCGCATCTGATAAAGCTGTTTATTATACAATGCTGTTTTCTGGTAACAGAATCACAAGCTTCCTTACCGGCACCGTGATTAGTGCTTTGATACAATCTTCAAGCGGAACAATTAACATTGTTCAAAATTTATATTTTATAAACGCAATCAATTTAACATCAGCAGTTAGCCTTGTACTTGGAGCCAATCTTGGGACTACGATTGCCAGCTTAATTGTGGCAATCTCCTCAACTAAAGAAGCAAAAACCGCAATTAATGTAAATATTGTTTTTAACTTGATTGGAGGTGTTATTTTCATGATTTTTTTAAGGCCTTACTGTAATTTTCTTTCTTTTTTAGAATGCAAGACCCCTCTAATCCTCAATAAAAAAATTATGATTGCCTATTCGCATTTGTTATATAATATCATCGCAACAATAATTTTTTATTTTTCATATGATCGGATAATATCAAAACTTGTAAAAGTGTTTTCCTGTAATCGTTCAAAAAAAAATAATAATACATAAAAAAATTGACACCTATGTATTAATATGCTAAAATACTGTTACAATAAAGATAATGCCATGATGAGAAAAGTAGCTAAATCCCTTTGTACAGTGAGTCGGCGATAGTGTAAATCCGATCTAATATTTAGAGAAACAACACTCGGAGCAGTTAGAAGAAATTAAGTAGAACTAACCGTCTAACCTACGTTATCGGGTTTTAAGCGCAACATTGTTTGAAATAAGGTGGCACCGCGGAATTTTTTCGTCCTTAAGTTTTCTTAAGGGCTTTTTACATAATTATAACAAGGAGGCAAAAGATGAATACAACAGTAAAGTTTTTAAACAAAAATTATAGTTTATATAACGGTAAGGAAGTTACCGTTCAAGGATGGGCCCGCTCTAACCGAAATCAAAAAGGGTTTGGATTTATTGTTTTAAATGACGGTTCGGCTCTTTCCAACATTCAAATCGTTTACGATAACTCGTTACCCGATTTCGACAAAATAGTTAAATATGGCGTGGGAGTCGCCCTTACCGTTTCGGGGATTGTTATTCTAACACCTGGACACAAACAACCCTATGAACTAAAAGCCACTAAAATTATTCTAGAGGGAGATTGTCCCGCTGACTATCCAATTCAACCTAAACGTCATACTCGAGAGTTTTTACGCGAGCATGCCCATCTGAGACCCCGAACAAATTTATTTCATGCCGTATTTAAAGTAAGGAGCATTTTGGCTTATGCCATTCATGAATTTTTCCATAAAAAAGAATTCATTTATGTTCATACCCCAATTATTACTGCAAACGATGCTGAAGGTGCGGGTGAATTGTTTAAAGTAACAACTCTTGATCTGGAAAATCTTCCGAAAAAAGATGGAAAAATCGACTTTTCTTATGATTTTTTTGGAAAACCAACCAATCTTACCGTTTCAGGTCAATTAGAAGCCGAAACTTATGCCTTAGCTTTTAAAAAGGTTTATACTTTTGGACCTACCTTTCGAGCAGAAAATTCAAATACTACCCGGCATGCATCGGAATTTTGGATGATTGAACCCGAAGTTGCATTTGCGGATATTAATGACATTATGGACTTAGTTGAGGAAATGATAAAATATCTTGTTAATTATACTTTAGAACATGCTAAAGAGGAGATGGATTTTTTTAACGCTTATGTTGCACCGGGGAAAATAGAACAATTAAAAAAATTAGTTAACGCAAAAATTCATTGTTGTGAATATAAAGAAGCGATTAAAATATTGTCTGAAGCAAAACAAAAATTTGATAATGAAATAAAATATGGTGATGACCTCGCAACTGAACATGAAAAATATTTAACTGATGTTTATTTTAAGGCACCGGTGTTTGTTATTAATTGGCCAAAAGATATTAAAGCTTTCTATATGCGTTTAAATAATGATAAAGAAACGGTTGCGGCAATGGATCTTTTGGTTCCCGGCTCCGGCGAATTGGTCGGGGGAAGTCAAAGAGAAGAACGACTTGAACTTTTAAACCAGCGAATGGCAGATATGAGAATTCCTGCTGATGAGATGTGGTGGTATCTGGATCTTAGAAAATACGGCGGGGTTATTCATTCCGGATTCGGGTTGGGATTCGAACGATTGATAATGTATGTTACCGGTGTGGAAAACATCAGAGATGTCATTTCTTATCCGCGCACTCCAAAAAACTGTAATTTTTAAAAATAAAAGACTGGACCTGTTAGGAGGTGCAGTCTTTTTTAAATAATCGATATTCCGGCGCTGGCATATCCTCGAATCTCAGTTATACCCTTTCCCCCTTCTGCTTCCGTAAAAAATAAAAGTAATATCCGCGTTCCGGAATTAAGCTTAGCATTAATCCCTGATTTCCTTGCATAAGAAATATTTTTATCGGAAAAATTACCATTATAATTCGGTTTTAACCGTAATAAAGTTTCTTTTATCGGTTTAAAAATATTGGTGGTATTGTCTGCGTAATACAATTGAGTGCAAACCGTAATAACGCTGCTGCCAAAAATGCTTATTGGAAAAGTATAAAAAGTAGCGACTAGCGTATCGATTATACCCGATTCGGCAAGAGGAATAGCATAATTAGCAAATTCATCATCTAAATTAATTACACCGTTTAAATAATTTATAGACATATCATTGCTCCCCAAGCCGATAAACGCCGGAAATCCGGGAATTCCACCCGACCTGGTACTTAGTTTAATATCACTGCCGGAAAAAAAAGGTATAAAGGCTCTGCTAACATGCAGATTTTCCCGAAGATTATCTTCGGAAATACGGACATTCGCCATTAAACCCTCCTCTCATATCCGTTTACTCTATATAATATGATTAAAATAAAAATTGTAATTCACTATAACCCACAATAACGCAACAAAACTAATCACTTAGTTTCTCCCTTGTCAAACTGTACGTGCCCTATTAAGGCATCCGGCTTACCAATTATAGATTATAATTTAATTAAACCATAATGAGCTGCATACCTCATAGCGTTTGCAATTTTTCTTTTTTCCGCGTAATATTTAAGACCTTTTTTATGATTTCTGTTGGTGTTTCCTTCTGTTTTCTCTGATTTTGTCGTTTGTCTTTCATTATATTGCGCGGGCCGTTCAACCGTGCATTATATTTTTGGATAATTGATTTTTGTTTTCCCAATTTTATATAAAGCCGTCAACTTGCCTGTTACAGAATAAAAACCACGGGAGTAATTAACCGTGGTTTAATTTTTATCGTTTGTGCTTTATTGCAGCCTGAGCCGCAGCCAATCTAGCGATCGGAACCCGATAAGGGGAACAAGAAACATAGTCCAAACCGACTTTATGGAAAAATTCTATCGATGAAGGTTCGCCTCCATGTTCACCGCAAATGCCCAATTTAAGATCGGGTTTGCCTTTACGGCCTAATTCGCAAGCCAACTCAACAAGTGAACCAACGCCTTCTTGATCAAGTTTTGCAAATGGATCGAATTCATAAATACGATTTTCGTAATAATCATTAAGGAATGAACCGGCATCATCACGACTAAAACCAAATGTCATTTGCGTTAAATCATTAGTTCCAAAACTAAAGAAGTCCGCTTCATCCGCAATTTCTTTAGCCCTTAGCGTCGCCCGAGGGATTTCAATCATTGTACCAATTTTATAGTCAACAGACATGTTGTTGGCTTTTAATAATTCATCTGCTTTCTTAATAATGATTGCTTTAATAAATTTCAATTCTTTTTCATCACCAACCAGAGGAATCATAATTTCTGGTTCGGCTGTATATTTGGGATTTCTTTTCTTAACGTTAATCCAAGCTTCAATAACGGCTTGAGTCTGCATTTCAGCAAGTTCAGGGTATGAAATCGAAAGTCGGCAACCGCGGTGACCCAACATTGGATTGAATTCGTGCAGTTCAGAGATTTTTGAATTTAATTGTTCAATCGTGACATCTAAATCCTTAGATAATTTTTTTATTTCTTCGGGATCAGTCGGAAGAAACTCATGCAACGGCGGATCAAGATAACGAACAGTTACCGGGAAGTTACCCATAGCTTCAAAAATCTTTTCGAAATCGTCTCTTTGCATCGGCAACAGTTTATTAAGAGCGCGTACTCTTTTTTCTTTTGTATCGGCAACAATCATTTCTCGCATTGCGGTGATTCTGTTAGAGTCAAAGAACATATGTTCAGTACGGCAAAGGCCGATACCTTCTGCCCCAAATTCTTTCGCTTGCAGAGCGTCAACGGAAGTGTCGGCATTGGTTCTGATTTTCAAATCTCTGATTTCATCGCACCAATTCATAAATTTTTCAAAATTACCGGATATTTTAGCGGGAACAGTTATAATGCGTTCACCGTATATTGCACCGGTAGAACCATCTAATGAAATCCAATCACCCAGATAATATTTTTTTCCGTTTAATTTAAAATATCCTTCATCTTCAAAAAGTTCTAAAGTTTTGCACCCGGAAACACAACATTTACCCATGCCACGGGCAACAACCGCAGCATGAGATGTCATACCGCCCCGGGCGGTTAAAAATCCCTCCGAAACATGCATGCCTTCAATATCTTCCGGGGATGTTTCCAGTCTTACTAAAATAACTTTTTTACCGGCTTCGACATACTTAAGTGCTTCTTGAAC
>JALOBF010000172.1 GCA_023228385.1 Bacilli bacterium | reverse complement strand
CTTCCTTAAGACCTTTTTTGCCTAAAAGACTTAGATATATAACATTGTGCAATGCCATAAGGCTTTGATTTGAACAGATATTGGAAGTCGCTTTTTCGCGGCGGATATGCTGCTCTCGGGCTTGAAGCGTTAAAACATAGCCGCTTTTACCGTCAATATCATTTGTCATACCGCATATTCGTCCCGGTATTTTTCTTAATAAAGATTTTGCAGCAGCAATAAAGCCGACATAGGGACCGCCAAAACTTAAAGGAACACCTAAAGTTTGACCGTCACCGCAAGCAATATCGGCACCGATTTCACCTGGAGTGGTTAATAAACTTAAAGTACTGGGATCAACATTGATAATTAAGAGACTTTTATTCGCCTTTACAATACCGGACAGTTCCCGATGGTCTTCAATAATACCAAAAAAATTCGGATTTTGAACAATAACGGCGGCAATGTCATCCGTTAGTTTTGCTTTCAGATCAGACACTGTTGTAAGGAAATCATCTTCTTGAATCAATTTAATTTTGATATTTCGGAATGAAGCATAAGTTTTAAGAACATCAATCGTCCTGGGATTAACCGTCTTACTTACCAATACCGTATTTCTTTTTGTATGAGCCGTTGCCATAAACATTGCTTCGGCGGTAGCGGTGGCGCCGTCATAAACCGAAGCATTGCTGACATCCATTCCGGTTAATTCGCAAATCATACTTTGAAATTCAAAAATATATTGCAAGGTCCCTTGAGATATTTCCGGCTGATACGGGGTATAAGCAGTCAAAAACTCTTGTCTCATAATTAGGTAAGGAATTATCGCCGGAGTATAGACATCATAAGCTCCGGCTCCAAGAAAACATATCGCTGATTGATTTTTATTGGCAATATCTTTTATTCGTTTACGAAGTTCAACTTCGGAAAGTGCCGATTCAAGATTAAATTCAGTATGATATTTAACCGCTTCCGGTATCTCGCTAAATAAGTCATCGATATTTTCAACCCCGATTTTTTCAAGCATTTCTTTAATATCCGATGCGGTATGCGGTATATATTTAAACATTATTGAAGTGTTTCTCGATAGGCTGCGGCATTAAGCAGATTCTCGAGTTCCTTTTCATCTTCGATTTCTACTTTAATCAACCAATTCGCGTAAGCATCCTCATTAATTAATTCCGGACTGTCAACCACTTCTTGATTAATCTCAATAATTTTTCCGCTAACCGGGGCGAAAATATCCGATGCGGCTTTAACGCTTTCTACGGCACCGAATTCAGAAAACTGTTTAATTTCATCACCAACATCACCAAGTTCAACATAAACAAGCGCACCTAAACTGCCTTGCGCATAATCGGTAATTCCGATTACACCAACTTTTCCTTCTACACGAATCCATTCGTGACTTTTCACATACTTTAAATTTTCTAATACTTTGCTCATAATAGTTATCTCCTATCGAATATATTTTTTTGTTAAAAACTTTTTGTTTCTTACTCTGGCATTGACTTTATTTTTGCGAATATGAATCAACACTTGAGTCCCGATGGTTGAATAAGCACTTTCTACCAAACCAAAAGCATAAGCTTTATCGGTATTCGGTATCAGATATCCGGTCGTAATTTTACCGATAATCCGATTATCTGCTTCAATTGAATAATCGGTGCGGGCAATTCCTCTTTCTAATAATTCAATTGCAACTATTTTTCTTTTTAAACCTTGCTCTAAACTCGCAAGAAGCGCATTACGGCCGATAAAATTTTTATCCATTTTTACAGCAAAGGCAAGCCCGGCTTCCAAGGGATTTATATCCGGTCCAATTTCATGACCATATAAGGGCATCGCCGCCTCAAAGCGAAGCGTATCACGGCAACCAAGACCGCATAAAGCGATATCAGATATATTTTTAAATTTTTTAAATAAACGGAGAATATCATGATTAGAGCCATAGATTTCAAATCCGTCTTCTCCGGTATAACCGCTACGCGATACAATAAATTCGCATCCCATAACCGCCAAAACATCAAAATCAAATGTTTTTAAATCATCGAGCTGATAATCGGTAAACTCTTGTAATATTTTGATCGATAAAGGTCCTTGTAGGGCCAGTTGAGAATAATAAGGCGACAGATCCTCGATTTCAACATCAAAATTATCACGATGATCAACAATCCATTGATAATCCTTATCCTTATTGGCAGCATTAACCACAAGAAGGCAATATTCATCAGTAAATTTATATACCATTAAATCATCAACGACGCCGCCGCCATCATTTAACATCAAACCATAGATCATTTTTTTATTGTCATAAGGGGCAATATCATTGGTGAGTATATAATTGACGAATTGAACTGTATCCTTCCCGGCGATTTTAATTTGACCCATATGAGAAACATCAAACAAACCGCACCTTTCCCGAACCGCTTGATGTTCATAAGCGATACCCCGATATTCAATCGGCATTAGGTAACCGGCAAATTCAACCATCTTTGCGTTATGATGTAAATGCTCTTCGAATAAAATTGTTTTTTTCAATTCGATACCCTCCGTCCATAAATTATTGTACTAAAAATATAATACCATATTTCATATTTTTTGCAAACAGAAAATAAAAAAAGTGATAATAAGAAGCAAATCTTATTATCACTAAAAAATTGCTTATTCCATATAGGAATCTAAATCCGTTGGGTAGGTAATGGTTTGGACCGCAGTCCCCAAATATTGAACGATAACTGAACTAACCGCAGTGTCTTCGGTAATTTCAACTTCAACTTTTACGGCGGCACCATTATCAAAAGTAACTTTTAACTTAATTTCATCTTTACCGGCGGTATCAAACTCCAAGCCATTATATTCGCTTAAATCCAAATTATAAATTAAGGTGTTTCCCGATTTTTCCTCAAACGAAAGCGATGCGAAAAATTCAGGTTCCTCATAAAATCCAGTCGCTTTTTCGGTAAATTTATTAAAACCGTAAGATTGGATGATTAAATTATGTTCGGTTTGTGTCATCGGTGATTTAGATTTCGATTCGTCGATTA
>JALOBF010000018.1 GCA_023228385.1 Bacilli bacterium | reverse complement strand
TGACACTTGTAATCCTGGTCGAATCCTTAATATCAATAATCTGGTATTCTATGTCATAACGATCAAGATAACTACCCAGCGAATAGATAATATCCGCCGCCTCTTCATGAGCTGAAAGTTGAAAAATAACATCAATATAATAACTGTTATCCGTTTCTATCACCGTACCAAGTGCCAGTTCAGTTTTTAACATTTTTGCAATCTGCGAGAACTCACGGTCCACAATTTTTTTCACTTTACCCCGAAACAACCACAAATTAGAAACTGTCATTCGACGCAAAGGTTTCATATCTTTAGCAATCTGTTTTAGTAACGGGGCTGTTTTATTGCTTATTTTTGAACGGAAAATATTTTTCTTCCGTAAGATGTGGATAAAACCGGTCAATCGGACCGCTCCGCTTTTAGGCACTTTAAAACGAATGGTAACTTCGCCGGTAACCCCTATCCCTATCAAAGCGTAATGGCTTTGTAAACCGAAAAATTCCGGATCCACAACCCCTGAGCCTTCCTCAATAACCAAATCAAAAAAATATCCCTTTTTTAAAAAAAACTCAACCATGCCGTTTACACCTTGTTTTGTAGAATCATCATCCTTTGTAATTGCAACAATTATATTGCATGGAAAACTAAAACTTTCTTGTAATACTTTTTCAATCGCCTCTAACATAACATATAATAAGCTTTTTGCATCAAAAGCACCATCACCGTATAATTCTCCGTTTTCGATTCTGGGATTCTGATTATATTCCGGATAATCAATATGGGACGCAAAAAGAATATTCGGAGCATTGGGAATATTATCTTTATACCGAAGCAAAACATTGCCTTCTAATTTTTCTTTGATAAAATAACGATGAACCAATGGAAACATTTCTTTTATTTTTTCCCGAAAAATATGATAATTCGCATCTGTTTCAAAACTGGTCGTCTTAATTTTAATCAAATCGAATAATTTGTTTAAATATTCCGCACTGTTATCCTTGGGAATTGGTTTAAAGTTCTTATCCCCCTTTTTAATGTTTATTGTATAGTTAATATAACAATATATAATTACTAAAAATAAAATGAATAATAAAATTATAACAATTAAAAAAGCCAGATGCCCAATGCTTAAAATCATAACTTTCTCCCATTTAATATGTAATTATTATACTATGTAAACGCTTTTATGTCAACCGGGTTTAAAAAATCACCTTAATAAGGTGATTTAAGATAACGATATATTGTTCTTAACACAGCTCCGGTCGCACCCGCATCATGATAAGCCGTCCCGGCAATATCAAGATGCAGCCACTTTATGCCTTCTTCAACAAACTCTTCAAGAAAAGCGGCAGCACTGCTGGCCCCCATATTACGGCCGGTTGAATTTTTAAGATCGGCCACTTTGCTTGAACGTACCTTTTTGCGAATAGCATCATTAATGGGCATCGGCCATAATTCTTCTAATGATTCTTGGCTTGCTGCAATCATGGCCTGTATTTCTTTTTCATCATTCCCAAAAAGTCCGGTGACGTCCTCGCCTAAAGCAACAACAACCGCTCCGGTAAGCGTCGCAATATCAATTAATTTTTTGCATTTATACTTTTGGGCAAAACAAAGAGCGTCCGCCAAGGTAAGTCTTCCCTCGGCATCGGTTGATAATATTTCTATCGTTTTACCGTTCATTGCCGTAATGATATCATCTGGTAATAATGCATGACCGTTGATTCGATTGTCGGTTGCACAAATAATAACTTGAATATTAATCGGAAGGGCGTTTTTTACGACAGTCTCCAAGACACCAAGCACCGTTGCCGCTCCGGCCATATCACTTTTCATCGTATTCATTGAAGATTTTAAACTGTAACCTCCGGTATCATACATTAATCCTTTTCCGATTAGTCCTACAAAAGGTCCCGATACCGGCTGATACTTAATATGTAGCAATTTTGGTCCGGCAGTCGAACCTTGATTGACTGCCAAAAAAGCATTCATACCCATTCTTTCAATTTCTTCTTTTTCATATACTTCTATTGATAAATCACTGTTATTTAAATTAGCAACAAGTTCTTGGGCATAACCGGCTAAATCCTCGGCGGTCATATGATTATAAGGCTGATTAACCAAATCGCGGGTATTGTTAACGGCAACACCGATAATTAAAGCCTCTTTAATTAAAGCCGATAAATCTTCATCGGCAATTATTCCAACTTTAAGTTCTTTTTCACTTTTTTCTTTTAAATACTGATCAAAACGATAATTGTTATATACTAAAGTCTCTACAATTATGCCAACCGCCTCTTTTTCGCTTATATTTCCGCTTAAACTTGGCAAATCAATTAATAATTCCTCACCTAATTCAAAAGTTATCTTTTGACATCCGGTAATAATGTTTTTACGGTTATATTCACTCCGCTTCCCCAAACCGATAACATAAATTATTTCATTAGGAATTTTGCCAAAAGTGTAAATCTTATTTACCGTTCCTAAATCAGTAGACAGATACCCTTTTTTCCTTAAATTATCGATATCAGAATCGAGATGACTGTCAACTTTAATTGCTTCATCATTAAATGCACCAACCACAAGCGGCAAAGAACTGATTTTGGCGCGGGGGTGACAATAAATTTGCAGCATAAAAATCCTCCTTGTTTTTATTAATCTTATGACATAATTATACCACTATTATTATTAGATACAACAAAAAAATCCCTTAACACTAAGAATAAGGGATTTTTACTATGGCATATGATTATTCCGTCGGTTGATCTAAAAAAGGATAGTTCATTTCTAATTCAAATTCTTCTTTGTATTCGTCGGCATCCTCTAAGTCTTCATCATCTTCAGAACGAGGAACAATTGCGAAAGTTGAGGCACTATGACCGTCGCTTAATTTAATAACGCATACCCCTTGGGTATCCCGACCGATTGTTTGAATCTGTTCCAGATGTGTCCGGATAATCATACCTTTATCCGTAACAACCAGTAAATCTTCATCGCCGCGTACGGCCGATAAAGAGACCATTTTACCGTTTTTTTCGGTAACATTTAAAGCCTTAACTCCTTTTCCGCCGCGGCATTGAACGCGAAAAGCATCAACATTGGTTCTTTTTCCATAACCTTTTTCGGTAATAATTAAAATTTCATCGCCATCGGTTGTAATCACAGCCAAGCCGACTACCTTTTCGCCCTCGTCAACTTTAATACCGCGGACACCGATAGCTATTCTTCCCATCGACCGAACATCACTCTCACTGAAGCGCAATGCTTTTCCGTTTGATACGCCGATAAGTATATCTTTTTCGCCATCAGTAACATCCACTTTGAACAACTCATCGCCTTCATTTAATACAATAGCTTTTATGCCGTTCGTCCTAATGTTTTTGAAAGCAGCAATCTCGGTTTTTTTGACTGTTCCCATTCGTGTTGCAAAAAAGAGATATCCTTCTCCGTCCTTATCCTCACTACTGATATTAACAACGGCAGCCAATCTTTCATTTTCCTCAAAACTAAGTAAATTAACAATCGGCAAACCTTTTGCAATACGACTGGCATAAGGAATTTGAAATGCACGCAATCGATATACTTTTCCAAAATTAGTAAAAAAAAGCAAAGTATCATGGCTGGAAGTATAGATTATTTGCTCGACAAAATCATCTTCAACCATTTTAGCCGCTGTAATCCCTTTCCCGCCACGATTTTGCGGTTTATAAGTATCAACCGTCATTCTTTTCACATAACCTCGATTGGTTATCGTAATAATAACATCTTCAATCGGAATTAAATCTTCATCTTCGATATCTAAGTCGTCGCTTAAGCTAATTTCGCTTTTTCTTTCATCGCCATACTGCTCTTTTATTTCTATTAATTCTTTTACGATAATCTGAAGTTTTCGGTCATGACTTTTTAAAATTTCTTTGCAATCACCGATGAATTTTTTTAGCTCAGCCATTTCAGTTTTGAGTTTTTCTGTTTCAAGGCTGGTCAAGCGTTCCAATCTCATAGCAAGAATTGCTTTTGCTTGTATCTCAGACAGATTGTATTCATGCATCAACGCATCTTTGGCATCATCACCATTTTTTGAACCTTTAATTAACTGAATAACCCGATCAATATCACCTAAAGCCATTAGCAACCCTTCTATAATATGGGAGCGTTCTTCAGCCCGTTTCAAATCAAAGGTAATTCTCCGTGTCAACACTTCAATTTGATGTTCAAGATAGCATTCCAGCAATTCCTTTAAATTCATAACTTTCGGCTGCCCTTTTACCAAGGCCAAAAGGTTTATCCCGAATGTCGATTGTAATTGGGTGTGCTTATATAAATTGTTTAAAATTACATTAGCATTGGCATCCCGGCGCAGTTCCATAACAATTCTTAGACCGCCGCGGTCGGTTTCGTCCTGTAAATTAGTTACTCCTTCTATTAATTTTCCTTTTAAAGTTTCTGCTATTCTTTCTATAAGACGGGACTTGTTTACTTGATAAGGGATTTCTGTAATAATAATTTCTTGCTTTCCGTTGCCGAGTTCGTTAATTGTATATTTGGCCCGGAGGGTAATAGCACCATTTCCGGTTAAATATGCTTTCCTAACTTGACTAATTCCCATAATCCGCCCACCCGTCGGAAAATCCGGTCCTTTAATATAAGCCATTAAACCTTCGATAGAAATATCAGGATTTTTTATCAGGGCGATTATGCCGGCAATAACTTCGGTTAAATTATGAGGAGGGATATTGGTTGCCATTCCGACAGCTATACCCGTTGCACCATTAATTAATAAATTAGGGATTTTACAGGGTAAAACAACCGGTTCTTTTTCTGATCCGTCATAATTATCTTGATAATCAACTGTATCTTTTTTCAAATCTTTGAGAATTTCCATCGCTATTTTGCTCATTCGCGCTTCCGTATAACGCATTGCGGCAGCGCCGTCACCATCGATAGAGCCAAAATTCCCATGTCCCTCGACCAATGGATAACGATAACTGAAATCCTGAGCCATCCTAACCATTGACTCATAAATAGCAGTATCACCGTGAGGATGGAATTTTCCCATAACCTCCCCCACGATTCGGGCTGATTTTTTAAACGGTTTATCGCTATGCATTCCTAAATCATTCATAGCGTATAAAATTCGCCGGTGAACCGGTTTCATTCCGTCCCTAGCATCCGGTATCGCCCGCGATACGATTACGCTCATTGCGTAATTAAGAAAAGAAGTTTTCATTTCTTTTGAGATATCAACTTCTTTAATTGTTTCTACATTTTGATTTTCGGTATTTAAATCAGTTTGTTCGTCCATTTCGGGAGCGATTGCAGCTGAATTCTCTTCAATTTGTTTGTTTTCAAAATCTTTTTCCACAAATACCTCCCTATATATCTAGGTTTTCAACAAAAACCGCGTTCTCTTCAATAAATTCGCGCCGCGGATTAACATCATCGCCCATTAACATGCTAAAGACAGCATCAGCTTCAATTGCGTCATCAAGATTTACTTGAAGGAGTGTTCTTGCCTGCGGATCCATTGTTGTTTCCCATAATTGATCAGGGTTCATTTCACCTAATCCTTTATATCGCTGTAAAGTCGGCTTAATTGTTTTTGGGTAAATTTCAAGAATTTTTTGAAGTTCTTGGTCGCTGTAGGCATATGTTGTCTTCCGGTTAGCGACAACTTTATAAAGAGGCGGTTGAGCGATATAAATATAACCTCTTTCAATCAAAGGACGCATGTAACGATAAAAGAATGTTAAAAGCAGTGTGCGAATATGAGCGCCGTCTACATCGGCATCGGTCATAATCACAATTTTCCAATATCGAGTTTGGTCAACATTAAATTCATCGCCAATGCCCGTTCCCAAGGCCTGTATCATCGATATGATTTCTTTATTCCCTAAAACTTTATCAATTCGCGCTCTTTCCACATTCAATACTTTACCGCGCAGTGGTAAGATTGCTTGAAATTCACTGTTGCGGCCAAGACGAGCACTGCCCCCGGCTGATTCCCCCTCAACAATAAATAATTCACTTCTTGTCGGATCTTTACAGCGGCAGTCAGCTAATTTTGAGGCGAAACCCAAGGAATCAAACGGACTTTTTCTTCGCGTGGCTTCCCGGGCTTTTTTAGCGGCAACGCGCGCTCTTGAAGCCATTAACGTTTTTTCAATAATGTTTTTGGCGGATGCGGGGTTTTCTTTTAAGTAAGTCTCCATTCCCTCGCTAAATATCTGAGAGGTGATTCTTCGCACTTCGGTATTCCCTAATTTTGCTTTGGTTTGTCCGTCAAATTGGGGATTGGGATGACGGCAATTAATAATGGCCGTTAATCCCTCTCTGACATCCTCACCACAAAAAGATTCGTCTTTTCTAAACATATTAATGTCTTTACCGTAGTTGTTGAGAATACGGGTTAACGCATTGCGGAATCCTTCTTCGTGCGTTCCCCCTTCCGGGGTATAAATATTATTAATAAATGAATATATATTATTTGTATATTCTTCTGTAT
Source organism: Bacilli bacterium (assembly GCA_023228385.1). Lineage (GTDB taxonomy): Bacteria > Bacillota_I > Bacilli_A > ML615J-28 > CAG-698 > UBA3946. Next base: position 11,539 of record JALOBF010000018.1, on the reverse strand, counting down.
ACTGAAGTGCCATTTCAATTTCGATTTTATCGATAATCCCGCTTATATAGATAATATCATTATGAATAGGGGTCTTTTTTTTGTTTAAATAGGAAACATATTCCTTGATGCCGCCTTCATAACAATAAGTAAAAGCTTTTATGTTATCGGGATTGCGATTATCAGTAAAAGATATTTTTAAATTTTTGTTCAAAAAGGCGCATTGTTGAAAACGATTCCTTAAAGTTTCATATTCAAAGTCCGTATTTTCAGTAAAGATTTCCGGATCAGGTTTAAAAGTAATACGCGTTCCGCTTTCGGCAGTTTTTCCGGTTTCTTTCAACGGATATAAACGGGCGCCCCGACTATATTCTTGAATATATTGTTTTCCGTCTTTTTTTATTTCAACAATCAAATGCTCGCTTAAGGCATTGACAACGCTGGCACCGACGCCATGGAGACCACCCGATACCTTATAGGGAGAACCACCAAATTTACCGCCGGCATGAAGAATAGTAAAAACCGCTTCGACTGCCGATTCACCGGTTTTGGGGTGTATTTCCACCGGAATCCCTCGGCCATTATCGGTTACACGGACCGCATTGTCCGAAAGCAGTTCAATTTCAATGTGATCGCAATACCCGGCTAGAGCTTCGTCAATGGCATTGTCAACAATTTCCCAAACCAAATGATGCAATCCCCTAGGTCCGGTCGAACCAATATACATTCCCGGACGTTTTCTTACAGCTTCTAGACCTTCAAGTATTTGAATATCACTTCCGGAATAGGCGGTTGTTTGTTCTTTCAAAGTTTTTCCTCCTCTTCTATTTCTATAATTTTACTATGTTCGAGTAGTTTTGACGCCAGACTTTCAATCGAGGTCGTTGTAATAAATATTTGAAAATCACGGTTTATCATGCTTAATAATTGATTTTGTCGAGCGGAATCTAGTTCGCTAAAAACATCATCAAGGATAATGACGAGAGGGGAATCTTTATTGGCGAGCATTTCCGTTAACGCCAGTTTAGACGCTAATAGTAAGGTTCTTTGCTGTCCTTGCGAGGCAAAGGTACCGGCATTTTCACCATTGATTTTAATTTCAAAATCGTCACGATGAGGACCGAAAAGGGTTGTTTGCATCGCAATTTCGTTAACAATTTTTTGAGAAAAGACTTGCTCAAGCCGGTCAATATCGGTATTCATTAAATATTTAATTACCCCTTGCTCTTTTCCGCTACTTATTTGTTTTGTTTTATTATTAAAAAGCGGATTGAGAGCCGATATAAATTTTTTTCTTTCATTAATTATCGTTGTCCCCTCTTTAATTAACTGTTCAGTTAAAATTTTAAGGAGAATTCGATCATACCCTTGATTACCGGCTATCATTTTAAGCATTTCATTTCTTTGCTTTAAGATTTTTCGGTACCGAATTGAAGCATTTAAGTATCCCGATGACAACTGACTGATGCTGATATCAAAGAAGTTTCTGCGATCGCGGGGGGTCCCTTTAATCAGTCGATAGTCTTCAGGGCAAAAAACAGAAACATTGAAGTAGCCGAGATAATCGCTTAAGCGGGCAAATGTTTTATTATTAAGCGCAACTTTTTTACTGTTAGGACTCAAAGAAAACAATAATTCATCATTTTTATCCTGATTTACAATTTCAGCCCTAATAATACCGCAAGGGGCCCCTTTTCTAATCATTTCCGTATTGGAACCGGCTTTATACGATTTACCGAGGCCAAGACAATGAATGGCCTCAACGATACTGGTTTTACCGCTGGCGTTTTTACCTATTATAATATTGACCGATCTCGCAAAAGTTAAAAATAAGTTTTGATGACAGCGAAAATCGGTTAGTTTTAGTGATTTTAAATAAAACATTGTGCTTTCCCTATTAAATAGGTGCCGTCGTCGGTTTCGATTTCAAATCCGGGATAAAGTTTTCGCCCGCGCCGTGTTTCATGTACACCGTTAACCGTAACATTACTTTCATTTATATATCTTTTTGCCGATACCCCGTCGGAAACAATATTTACATATTTTAAAAATTGACCAAGGGTTATATATTCGGTTTTAATATTTACAACTTTTTTCATATAATTTGTCTCATTTATTCTTCATCATTCCAATACCATAAACAGTATTTAAACTATGTATCTATTATACCATGTCTCTCTTAATTTTTCTAGTTGTTTTTTTCTTTTAGTTACCAAATAAGCTCACATCTGGCCGCCTTCCCAAACAGAATGCATCTCTTATGTATTTACATAAATCAATAAATACATAAGAGAGGAATAAATACATATTTATGTATTGATTTTGTGTTTTTGTTTTTGTATAATAAATACGGAGCGGGTTGCTTACAATTCTAAAAGAGTTGAAAAAAATAACTTGGTTGGCGTATTATGTATATATGTATATATGTAATAACGTAAATACATCTTTATGTATTGTCGGATCATGAAGAAAAGGATTGGTATCAAAAACGCCGTTCCGACAATGCAAAAAAGTCGAAAAAAAGTAAAAATTAAATTTTTTAAAAAATCGCCGCCTTTGCTTTAACCCCGGGGGGATTAGTAAAGTTACCAGAAATGTATTAAAATCGATTATGAGCGAAATTTGAGCCGGATTTTCAAGTGTTGAAATCATGTTTTGTTGGGATGGGCTCTAGACCGATTTTTGTATGATATTTTATTCTCATAAGCAAAATATTTCCGGTTGCGGCTTTCGCCAATGTTCTTTTAAATTTTTGTTTTTTTATGTATTTATGTTTTTACGTAGTTACGTATATCATTAAATATGTGTGTATGTAATTATGTTTATACAGATGTATGGATTTGTATACATATGTATATATTGATATGTGTAATTATGTACATATGTATATACCGAAATATGCATATACAACAAAGGAGGTAAAATTGTGAATGGTAAGAATTTCCCTTTTAGAAAAAGGGAAAACCCGATGGATACCCCGGTCACCAATGCAACTGGCGTCACTGGGTCGGCCAGAGAAAAGTATACTGCTACCATGGACCGCGAATTAAGAAAAAGGGTTAAAATCGCATCAGTTAAAAAAGGAATCGTTTTTTCGCAATTTATTGAAGAGGCGGTACTTGAAAAATTAGATAAGGAGGGCTTATAGATGCCAATCGTATCTGCTTTCTGTAAAAAAGGCGGAGTTGGAAAAACCACCTTTATCGGTTTTATGGCTCATTGTTACTCATCAGCCGGTAAGAAGGTTCTAATTATCAGTGTCGATGATCAAAACAGTATTTTCAAAGTATTCGGAGTCGAAGATAAAATATTCAATGCCAACGACAATTACCTTGAGTTTTTATTGGCTAACCATAAAGATTTGGGTGATATCCTTATTGAGGCGAGAGAAAATCTTTATTTGATTAAAACTCTTAATTCCGATAAATTATCTTTAAAACTGACACTCGAAAGAAGTCAAGAGAAAATCTTAAAAAAAATACTGGAAGAATATAATTCTTATTTTGATTATATTTTAATTGATTTTCCCCCATCAAGCAGCAGGCTTTCCGAAGTTTTATTGGATTTAAGCGATGTAATTTTACTTGTAATTGGTCTTGATAGTTTAGGTCTTGGTGGTTTTTTCAATACAATTCAATATTTTATCGACAATGATATAGATATTGAAGGAATAAAATACATTGTTCCTAACGGTTACAGCCGAAATCGCCGGGCACCGCGAATATCATTGGAGAAGTTGGAAAAGCAAGCTAAAGAATTTACGCCAAAGGCCATTGTACTACCGGCACTTCAAGAAAGGTCGGTTATCAAAAATTTACAAAGCGAAGGCATCAGCCCTTTTGATGATATTAAAATGGCAAGTAGTTATGATCAAACAGCTAAGGAAGCATTACTTGAAGATTTAAAGGAAATTTTTAGTCATATTACATTGTAAATAAAAAAACGGCCTGATATAAGCCGTTTTTTTATTATGATATTCGGACCGGTAAGATAAGTTGAGTTAAATTGACATCATAATATCCGGTAATAATAAAAGGTTTAATTTCGCCGGTAAAATGAATTGTAACTTCTGTTGAATCAAACACGCGTAAAGCATCCAAAAAATATTTAGAACTAAAAGCAATTTCAAAATTTATCAGATTAGAACATTCCAAAGGGATTAATTCTTCCTTAACAGCACCTATTTCGTTATTAGTAGACGAAATTTCGACCGTTTTATCGCTGTTTATTTTTAACTTTACAATATTGGATGAATCAAAACTAGTAAAAAGTGAAGCCCTTTCGATAGCGGATATCATTTCATTTTTATTAAATTTAACACTTATAAGAAAGTCGGTTGGAATTAGAGTGGTTGTATTGGGATATTTTCCGTCAATTAACCGGCTTTGAAACCAAACGTTTTTATATTTGAACAATACCTTTAAGGGTGAGAAATGAATCTCAACATCACTTTCGGACTCATCCATTATCCTGTTGAGTTCATCAAGGCTCCGACTTGGAATTATTGCCGTAATATCGGGATATTCTTTTTCAAACACCATAAATTTTTTTGCTAATCGATAACTATCGGTTGCAACCACTTCCATTTTACGTCCTTCAGTCGTAAAAGAAATACCGGTTAAAATAACCCTGGATTCGGAAAGGGATGCAGCAAATGTTGTTTTCTTAATCAATTGCTTCAGATTAAGAACATCCATAGTAATTGCTACATCGGAATCGTTAAATGAAATAAGCGGATAGTTATCTTTATCGAATGCATTTAAAGAAAAAAGACTACGATCAGCGATGATTTTTATAATGTTATCTTCAAATGTTGAAATATCTATCTCTTTTGCTTCTATTTTCTTAACAATTTCGATAAAATATTTTCCAGGAACAACAACTACACCTTCTGCCTCTATTTGTAGACGTCGTTTATCTCTGATTTCAGTCTGAATTGAAATTTCATTGTTTGAAGCAGTAAGAAATAAACTATTGCCCCGAGCTTCAATTTTAATTCCGGTTAAAATAGGCATTGGCGGTTTGGTTGATAAGGCTCGGCTTATATTATTAAGATTAAGCCACAATAAATCTCGATTAACAAGAAATTTCATAATAATCTCCTTATATTATTTATTTATATTTTTATTATTATTATTAACTGTGTGGAAAAGGGGAAAACTTCTATTTATTTATCTTCTTTATAAGAATGTCATAATCATTTTTAACTAATGGATTGGTTTTTAATAAGTTTTTAATTTTGTCGAACGAGTGAGATATTGTTGCGTGATCGCGATTACCGAAAAATTCTCCTATTAATTTTAATGAAGGATTATAATGTGCTTTTATTATATATATAGCCATTTGTCGGGCATAAGTGAAGACTTGCTTGCGGCTGGGTGACTCCAAATCGCTAACTGCGACTTTATAATAAGCTGCAACTTCCCTTTTTACATTTTCAAACAGTTTACTGCTAATATTTTTTTCTTCTTCATCTTCCGGTATAAGCCGTTCCAGAGCAATATAAAGGTTTTCCACAGTAAAAGGGATATTAAGAGAAACGCAGTAAGTGACATATCTTCGTAAGGCTCCCTCAAGATCCCGAATATTATTAGTAAAGTAATCGGCGATGATTTCCAAAACGTCAAGGGGAACATCTTTTGGATTTTCTATCAAAAACCCTAGTTTCCTTTTTAAAATGTTTAATCGTAAAGGTTTATCGGGAACCTTAATATCGACAGACAGGCCCCAATTAAATCGCGATTTTAGCCTAGACATCATGTTTTTCAGTTCATTAGCTGAACGATCGGAAGTAATAACAATTTGTTTATTGATACCGTGAAGATGTTCAAACACTTTAAAAAATTCTTCTTGGGTACTGTGTTTATTTTCAAGAAACTGAATATCATCGACCAAGAGAACATCTGAGTCGCGGTATTTGCGATAAAATTGCTCGATATTCTCTTTGCCTTTACGAGTTGATGTTGCTAAAAAGTAGTCTTCGGTAAACTCTTGGGCACTGGTATAAACAACATTGGTTTCCGGTTTGTTATCTAATATGTAATTACCGATTGCCATCATAAGATGGGTTTTTCCTAAGCCGACATCCCCAAAAATATAAAGTGGGTTATAAAGCGATTCCGGCGTTTCTGCTACCTTCATCGCCGAAAGAAAAGCAAAACGGTTACTTTCTCCGGTTACAAAATTGTTGAAGGTGTATTCAGCCCGCAAAGGACGTTTGTTTACGTCTTCTTTTTCGGTGGGCATTAGTTTTTCCAGTTCATCTATATCATCTTTTAGGATGAATTTAAATTTAACCAAGGAATCACTAAGGGAGGATGCGATTTCGTTTAATCGGTTGATATAAAATTTTTCAATTCTGAATTTTGTTAGGGCATTAGGAACAATGATATAAATAAAGTTATTTTCGACTTTATATATTTTATTTGCTTCTGAAAACAAAACCGAGAAATCTGCCTCATCTAAATCCTGTTTTAAAGCATTAAGAGTTTGTTCCCAAAGTTTTAGTCCTTGTTTCATAAACTCCTCCTCAATGATTTACTATTAAATGATAACATAAAAATCAAAAATAATAAACACTAAAATTTAAAATAATGTTAAAAAAAGTTATCCCCTTTTCCACAATGGAAAAAATGTATATAAAATGTTGATAATTATCTGAAAAATTTCCCCGGTGGATAAAAGGAAAAGTCGGTATAATTGTGATAGTTAAATGACAGTAACATATAGGGGCGGTCGGAATATATTTAATAATAAGAAAGCAGGTGAAACAAATGCATAATCAAGAAGCTTTAACGGCCATAATTAGTGGTTTAAATGGGGATTTATCAAGAGAATACGCGGCAATCATTCAATATATTCAACATGCTGCCATGCTTAGCGGACCGGAATATTTTGCTATTATTGATGAGATTGAAGAACATGCTGATGAAGAGAAAGAACACGCTATCATTTTAAGCAGTATTATTCAATATCTTGGCGGTGTTCCGACTATTGAAGTTACTCCGCGCTACACCTCAAATAACAATCGAGAAATGTTAATGCAAGATTTACAGGCAGAATATGATGCTATTCAGCGTTATTTAGAAAGAATAAGACAATTAGAAGCGCTTGGCCTTTATGATTCAGCTCAGAAGCTAAGAAACATCGTTGCCGTTGAACAGGAGCACGCCATTGATTTAGAAATTGCCTTAGGGCTTAATCAAGACGGGACAACCGGTTCCAACTGGGTCCCGCCGCAAAAAACTTCTTATTGAAAACAAAGAACGAGTATAATTTGTAACAGATATAAAAAACAATTTGCAAACTGCGAAAAATATGTTAAAATATATACGGTAAAAATTTAACAGGAGGACACTAGTTAGGATTAGTTGGCAGATATTATGAGTAAAAACATAAAAAAAGTTCGTATTAAAGATATTATAGAATTCCCCGTCCGTATCAATACTTTCACCGTTTTTTTAATTATTATATTATATGGATTATTGCTTTATATAATGGCCAGTCTTTCTTTTCCGCCGATGAACTATCATATCGGTTTGGAAAATCTAAATTATGTACCCGGTACGGAAGTATATAATACAGAAATTAATCCATTTGTTTTGGTTAGGGGGACAGCTGTTAACAAAAGCGAAAAAGAAGGTCAAATTGAATTGGGACTTCAATATCGAATTTTTGCTTACATCGATACGGTTGATACCAATAAGCCGACAAAGATCAGATATTTTTATAGTTTAACCGATAAAAATGGCAAAACATGGTTTTTATATGAAACCTCAAAAAATGGTGTTGATACGCCTTCATCTTCTACTACTCCCTATCGGCGGGTTGTATCTCACTCTTTAGTCGGAAATAATCTTGAAGTCGGAAAAGAAGCTATAACCAAACTATATATTCGATTAAGGTATAACAATAATGGCGAAAATGATAAAATAATGAAAATCACCGAAGACGTAATAGAAATTCGAAATAAAGAAATAAAAGGATCATTATTTAAAACAGAAAACAGTTTGGATGATATTTTAGAAATCACCTTTACATATAGAAATTTTGATAGTGATAAATATAAATCAAATTTTAAAATCTCATTTAACGAAGAAAAAATCTCAACTCCCTTTCATATTAATTTACAATCGTGGATAATAACAGAAAACGGCAAAGCATTTCCGTTTCTCGGTCTTTATAATTATCGGACACCGAAAGATTTTACACCGGGTGTGGAAACTGATGTTTTTAAATATGTGAATCCTGAATATATTTATTTAAAACTTGAATACACAGGGAACAAGCAACAAACTCGTTATCTTTATTACAAAGCGGCAATTGCTGATTTGTTATAATAATAAAAGGGGCTTAGGGCCCCTTTTATTTTTTCTTGTAGATTATGTTAATCAGTGTTATAATAATTATATGTATTAATAACTAATAATAAAGGTGCTAATTAATGAAAAGGCTACGGAAAACATTTATGCTTTTACTTTTGTTTTTTGTCGGATGTGCCGGTAAAGACATTGGATTTACTCGCCATCATGTTTTATATGATGAAGAATTTAATCCGTATTTTGTTGTTATCGGGCATCCTCATCATATATTGGATTATAGTGGGAATAAGCAAAAAATTAACAGTTATAATATATATATGAAAACCAGTGACATTTCTAATTCAAACATAAATAATATAAGCTGTGAAATATATTGCGTAAACTATTATAATCATACCGAATTGTTATACCGAAACTTGGATGGTTCTTTTGCGATGCCTCTGTCCAATAAAATAGTATCGGATATTAATATTGCCGGAAATGGATTTAAAGAAATTTATGGTCGGTTTTTTTATGATCTCGGCGCTGAATCTAATGAGTTTTTATTTTCCGAACCCATTTTAATGCATACAGACGATAAAATCCAAATAACTGATTATCAAAACGATTGGAATGAACAAGCTTTTTACTTGCTTATTTCTTATGAGATAAAAGAAGATAATTATTTATTTGATATGGAGATTATTTTTAACAATAATAAAAAGCGACATTTAGATTTGCAAACATGGTTGATAGTTTCTTATGACGGTATTATGCCTTTCTTAGGAATTTATAATTATTGTGGAAATGACAATAAATTAGTATATTGTGATTTACCGGTGGAGAAAAATTATGATATTAATTCGATGTATATACGGGCAAGTTTTTGGGAGGAAGGAGCTCAAACGGTTGTTTTATATCGTTTCGAAATAGAATAATGCTATAAAGCCAGAAAAAACTTGACGGAAGTTCTCTATTATTATATAATATAACAGATAGTTTAATTTGGAGGTGGCTCGCATGAAAAGAACTTTTCAACCGAATAGGCGTAAACGCAGCAAAAATCACGGTTTTCGTGTCCGCATGCGAACTGTCGGCGGAAGAAGAGTCTTGTCCCGCCGGCGTCGTAAAGGCCGGAAGCAAATAAGTGCTTAATACAAATTTTCGGACCACCAGCAAATTTTATTTTTTAGTTTAATTGGTCCTTTTTTTGTATTAGAGAAGGTGTAATATGAATCGGAAGTACAGTTTAAAAAAAAGCAGTGAAATAGAAAACCTGGTTAGGCAGAAAAAAAGTGTCGGTAATCATTATTATACCGTCTATTATATGTTTGATAATAAAGAATTTCCTCAGATTGCCGTATCAGCCTCAAAAAAATTAAAAACAGCTGCAGCTAAGAATTATGAGAAAAGAATAATAAGGGAAATATTGAGGTCTGAACTCGATTTGCTTTATGGTACGAAAATATTAGTTGTAGCAAAAGCTGCGGTTAAAGAAATTGGTTTTAGCGAGAAAAAGACACGATTGTTGAAATTAATCAGACGGATCAACAAGGAGAAAAAATGAAAGAAAAGAAAAAATACGTATTATTCGGATTTTTAGTAGTAATATTATTATTGTTATTGACAAGTTGCGGTGGTAGAAAAGAAGTTACTTACAACCCGATTGATCGATGGCACGGAATAATGGATATATTAGTATGGCCAATGGCATTATTGATGTATGGCATTGGTAAAACAATCGCATTTGGTTATTATGGTTTAACCATTTTATTTGCCACTATTATAGTAAGAACTCTAGCTTGGCCGATTTATGCCAAAACCAATGATTTATCATTAAAAATGCAGTTAATGGCTCCAGAACAAGCAAAACTTGAAGCCAAATATGCAGGTAAGGACGATCCGGTTAGTACTCAGAGAAAGCAAATGGAAATGATGCAGTTATATAAAAAATATGGAATCGGCATCGGCGGTTGTCTTTTGCCGTTTATTCAATTACCGATATTTTTAGCTTTTTTTCAGACTCTGCAAAGAATTCCGCTTACAAGAGGCAATCAATATAAGTTTGATTTTAGTTTTTTGAAAGGCAATCTTTTCGGTATAGATTTATTTGCAAAGCGCAATACTAGTCCTCATCAACCTTGGGGTTATCAACATTGGGGTATAATTATTTTTGCCGCACTGGTAGGAATAACACAGGTTGTAAGTCAGATTATTGCCACACGGCGGCAGAAAAAGATGAAAACAGAATCTCAGTCCCATCTGCCTTCTTATCGCCAACCGCAACAGGAAGGAATGCAAAAGCAAACCGAACTTTCAATGAAAATAATGATGTATGCCATGACGGTTATGATGGTTATTTTTGTTTATAACAGCACCGCTGCTTTAGGCTTATATTGGTTAGTAGGTAATGTTTACACCACACTGCAAGGTTATGTCGGTCATAAGCGCAGTGAAAAGCGGAAAGAAAAATTAAGGAAAAGGATATAAAAATGGAAAGAAAACTTTATCAAGTTAAAACATTGGAAGAGGCCAAGGCATTAGCCGTTGAAGATTTCGGGTTAAACGAGACAGAGCTTACTTTTACAGTTGTTAATGAGAAAAAGGGTTTTTTGGGCTTTGGCCGTCGTATCGAAGTGGAAGTTGTCGTTAGTGTTGACGGCATAGAAAAGGGGAAAGAGTATTTGCAGAAGATTCTTGATAATAATTGCGTTAGAGGGTTTATTGAAAAAAAGGTTCGGGGAAATCATGTTTCATTCAATATTGAAGCTGGCGATTTTAATGGTTATTTAATAGGCAAAAACGCCAGGAATCTTGTTTCTTTGCAACTTTTAGTTGCAATTATTATAAACAACTATTATTCAACAGATAATATGAAAACAGTTATGGTTGATGTCGGCGGATATAAAAAGCGGCGTGAACACAATCTGGAACGGATGGCTATTCAATATGGCAAACAAGTTGCAAGGACCAAACAAAAAATTCAATTAAACCATCTCAATGCGTATGAGCGTAAAATTATTCATAATAAATTAGCCAATTGGAAAGACGTTAAAACATATTCCATAGGCGACGAGCCTTATCGCAATTTAGTAATCGAACCCAAAAAATAAATAAGGCTATGTTACAAGCGTGGTGTAACTTAAAAAAATAAAAAGAAAAAAATAGGGAGTGCCCACCCTAACTTTTTTCATCTTATTTTCATTATTAACTAGTCGCCTTAATTGGCGACTAGTTTTTTGTGCAGCTAAGTTGTGTAA
>JALOBF010000017.1 GCA_023228385.1 Bacilli bacterium | reverse complement strand
TAAATTTCCTCAATTATGATTTGTAAGCCGGTTTCCCAAGAAGTTTTATCTTTAAGATTAATTCCGACCGTTAAGGCAACGTCTTCAACCCGCATCCGACCGGTTGCCCTAAAGAGTTCGTTAATCATAATCGGGATCGTTCTTTAGGCAATTGGCATTTATCCCTTGCACAAACAGTAAACCAAAGCAGAAGGGAAGTTATAAAAACTAAGCCCGCCGCGATAATAGTGCGATTTATTGATTCGCATACCCGAATTAAGGTCTTCCGGAACAAGTGCATCGCCATATGACTCCCTTGGGCGACCGCCGTCATTTCATTGAGCTCTTTACTGCTGAAAATAGACTTTTCCCGAGCCGAAAAAACCGCCTGCTTAAAAAGAAAACGACTATATATATCAACAATAACTTGGGTGGCATCTGTAGCAGTTTTTGTTCCAAAATGAATTTTTTCTTGATTACTTGATGCGGACTGATATGCCGCTAAATATTTGTTCGCCGTGATAAGCGTGACCGAGTTCATGCGCAAGTGTAAATGAGTTTAAATTCCACTGTTACGTTATTGCCGCTTATTTGCAGTATATTAAATATTATAACCGATTATCATAATAAAGCCAAAAAAAAGAACCGATCGGTTCTTTTTTATCAAGATACCAAAAGAATTTCTTTTAATATTTCCCAAAACACTTTAAAGAAATTCGCTTTTTGCAGTTCTTCTTTTACCGCCAAATCTACTTCTTTTATTAGGACTCCGTCGTAATAGATTTTTAAGGTACCGACTTTTTTATTATCATATGATAAATTATCATAATCAATGTTTTTTTCAATCGTTATTTCCTTTAATTTTTCCCCTTTTTTTAATAAAACATTAACGTCTTCGGTAATAACAATATTATACTTGGAAGGATAAAAACTAACGTCTTCATAAGTGGCAATCACCTGATTTTTTTTGTAAACGGGATGAACTTCGAAAGTGCCGATTGCATAATTCAACATTTGCATAATTTCTTGATTACGGATCTTTGAAGTGCTAGCTCCCATCACAACGGCAATAAAGCGCTTATTATCTTTTTTTATCGAAGCAGCCAGACAATATCCGGCTTCATTATGCCAACCGGTCTTAATCCCGTCAACCCCTTCGATAAATCTTACCAGCTTATTGGTATTAACCAACCAAAAACGTTTTTTGGTATCCTCCCGGACATAATCTTCATAGATGCTGGTATAATACAAAATCTCAGGATGATTGTTAACAAGATAAGCTCCCATCAAAGCGGTATCACGGGCGGTCGAAAGATGACCGATCTCGGGTAAGCCGTGAGGATTTTTAAAACTTGTGTCGGTACAGCCGATTTCCTGGGCTTTATTATTCATCATTCTAACGAAATTTTTAACACTGCCGCCGATGGCCTCGGCAAAAACAACCGAAGAATCATTCGCCGAGGCAATTGCTATCGACTTCAGTAAATCCTCGACACTCATGCCTTCGCCCGGCTCAAGATAAATATTGGTCCCGCCCATACTCGATGCATACTCCGATGCATATAGGGTTTGATCGAGCCGGATAATGTTTTTCTTAAGCGCTTCCATGATTAAAATCATCGTCATTATTTTTGTCATACTGGCCGGATGACGCTTTTCGGTTGCGTTTTTTTCATATATTACCGTCAAAGTCGTCGGTTCGATTAAAATTGCACTTTTGGCATCGGCCACCAACTGTAATTCTTCCGTTTCATTTCCGTTATTTTCTTTTGCTAAAACCGACGAACTAGCAAAAAAACAAAGCAATAATCCCGAAATTATTACCAAAAATATCTTTTTACTTTTATCAATCACGATAATCACCACTAAATATTATTAGTGTTCTCTCTAAAAAAGAACTTTTTTGTCAATTATTACAATTAAATTTTATGAAAATTCTACACATAATATATTAAGAAACTATGGAGGTTCTTATGTCATTCGTTTATAATATCGTAAAAGGTTTATCAAAATTGACCGTTACTTACAAACAGCCATATCCCGATATTCATATGTTGGATTTTAAAATAGTTAATGCTTTTATTATCGGCAATGTGAGAATGCGAAAATACGACTGGGTAATCGTTGATACCGGGATTAGTAACTCCGGAAAAACGATTGTAAGGACGGGGGAAAAATTATTCGGTATCCTCGGCGCACCGCAAGCTATTGTTTTAACCCATGGTCACTTTGATCATATCGGCGGAGTCGAAAAAATACTGGATCGCTGGAATGTGCCGGTCTATGCCCATTCGGAAGAAATTCCCTATTTAGTCGGAGAAAAATCCTATCCGGAGCCTCAACCGGAAGTTGAGGGGCTTGTCAGTAAAATGTCACCGTTCTTTCCGCAACATTACTTAAAAAATATAATTCCGCTGCCGCCGGACGGATATGTTCCCTGCATGCCCGAATGGCGCTGGATATATACCCCGGGTCACAGTTGCGGTCATATTGCTTTGTATCGTGAATCGGACGGTGTTTTATTGGCCGGTGATGCTTTTACAACCTTAAAACAAGAGTCGCTGCTTTCGCTAATTACCAAAAAAGAGCAGATTGGCGGACCTCCCGCCGATTTAACCCCCGATTGGGAAAACAGCCGCCGCTCAATTGAAACCTTACGCAATCTTAATCCAAAATTCGCTCTCCCCAGTCATGGCAAACCGCTTCAGGGGGCAAGTTTATTAAAGCATCTTGACCTCTTAATTATTAACTTTCAGGAAAAAGCCGTTACCGAACAATATGGCGACCAACCAAATTTATAAAAAAGATGCAATCGGAAGCATCTTTTTTCATAAAATCAAAACAATAAACATAAAATTTTTACTTTTCCAAGTTTTTATACCGTTCATAAAGTTCACGGAACATCGCAAAATGAAGCACTTCTCTTTCCCGTAACCAAAGCAAGGGCTGAAGAATATCCTCATCATCGGCAAGATCGATTAAATTTTCATAAACGGCCCGCGCTTTTTGTTCGGCCGCCATATTTTCGGAAATATCCGCAACCGGATCGCCAACCGCTCCGACATAAGCAACCGTAAACGGTACTCCAAAATTGTCCACCGGGAATAAATCCATGCCTCTTTGACCATAATGCTTCTCTAACCCGGCGGCTTTAATTTCTTCTATTGAAGCTCCCGCCATTAACTGATGAGCCATCGTTGCCACCATTTCAACATGCGACAGTTCTTCCGTGCCGATATCGGTAAGCAAAGCTCGCCCCTGATCATCAGGCATCGAATATCTTTGATTTAAATATCTAAGTGCCGCCGCCAGTTCACCGTCCGGACCGCCGTATTGCGTTATGATAGCGTTAACCATCTTTAAGTTCCTTTTTTTAACTTTAACCGGAAACATCAATCTTTTTTCGTATCTAAACATCTTACATCCCTCCTGCCCAAGGCCATCCGCCGACCGTCCAATTAAATGGAGTGGTTGTTAAAGCGTCGGATTCAATGGTGAGTGCACCAAATTTTTCTTCATAAGCATTTTTAGCCTGCACATAACCGTCAACATACTGATTAAACAAATTAATTGCCTCTTGATCATTTGGATAATTATCCAAATATAATTGAATATCATGGGCAGCAAAAGCATATTTGTCGACATCAAGCATCATAGTAGCTTTCTCATCGGCCGGTATTACCATTCGTGATTGATAATTCTTATAAGGTCGATAAATGCCCCGAAACATCGTTCCCTTTAAGAAACCCTCATCCGCCGGAAAGACATTTAAGACCGCAGTTGGGGGTGTCGGTCCAATCTTTGGCGGCGACGGCAGCGGTTCTGTCCCCGGTAGCGGGGGCATCGTTCCGATTCCCGGAATCGGGTGTACCGGTTTACCGGGTACGGTTTCCGCCATCGGTGGTTTCGGAACCTGATATTTTGGCATCATCGGCCCCACTGGTGGTTGACATCCGCCCGGGCAGCCTTTTTCACGAAAATTCATTTATTTAAACCTCCCATTTGTAGTTTATTCTATTTTTTAAAAATGGTATGGGCATAAATAAAAAAGAGAGACCCATGTCTCTGTTTTTAGTTTTACTGGTTTAAAACAATATTGATGTTTTTTTCTGTCTTTATAATCCGGGCCGATTTCGGCGGTAAAGTAAGATATTCTTCAACCTTCATGCCGGACAAAAGTTCAATTCCGCTGATTATACTGATGGTAATATCGCGGTTATTATTATTGATAACGGTGATAATTTTATAATCAATGCCGTGACGGGAAAAAGCGAAAACATTTTTTACCGTCAATTCTTCACAGTAGATGCCTTCCTTATAGGCCGGATCACACCGGATTTCACCTAAGCGACGATACCAATTATAGATGTCTTCATCGATGCGATTCCAATCAAAGGTGTTACGGCAGAAAGGATCGCGGAAACCTTGGGACCCGGTTTCATCGGCATAATAAAGTGAAGGAACTCCCGGTAAGGTAAATTGTAAAGCCGTAGCCATCTTCAGCATTCTTACCGCCCGATAATATTCTTCTTCCCGCAACCGGTAATGGGCCTGTTGTGATTTTGATAAAGAATCCGGTGTAGAATAAGCAAAATTATTTAATAAGCGCATCGTATCATGAGTCCCAAGATGATTCATCAGACAATCCAGGACATGTTTGGGATAATTATTGATTAAATGACGCATTTTTATCTTTAATCCCAACAAATTATGATAATTCAAATAATTAATAATAGCATTCTTAAGCGGATAATTCATAACCGAATCGACTTGTTTGCCATATAAATAGCGGCGGCGCCGACCGTATGATACCTTATTGGAAGCATCTTCCCAAACTTCTCCGATAACAACATTCTCAGGATTAACCGTCTTGATTCGATGATAAATCAACTCGATAAATTCATCGGACAACTCATCAATAACATCCAAACGAAAACCGCTGGCGCCAAGCCTTAGCCACTTATCGATAACGCCGTCCGGACCGGCGATAAAGGCCAAAAAATCAGAATTAGCCTGATTAACGCTGGGCAATGTCTTAATTCCCCACCATGATTCATAATAATCGGGGTGATTTAAAAACTTATACCAGGAAAAATAGGGAGAATCCAACGACTGATAAGCGCCCAGCGTCGGATAATGAGAATATTTATTAAAATAATGGCTGTCATCACCGGTATGATTAAACACCCCATCCAATATAATGGCAATATCGCGTAATGCCGCTTCTTTACATAATTCAATAAAGTCATTTTCATCTCCGAACATCGGATCGATTTTTAAATAATCACCGGTATCGTATTTATGATTGCTCGCCGCGGCAAATATCGGATTAAGATAAATAATGCCAACCGATAACGATTTTAAATAATCAAGTTTTTTCGTAATGCCGCTTAAGTTACCGCCGAAAAAATCATTGTTTAGAATTTTGCCGTGTATGGGTCGATACTCGGGAGTATCCAGCCAATTCTTATGGAAAACAACATCTGGTCGAATCGGAGTGTCTTTCCCCCGATAAAAACGATCGACCATAATTTGATACATTGTTTTCCCTTTAAACCAATCTAATTTACCGATAAATTCACCGCCGACCGTCAACTGCCAACAGTTAGGCGGCCGATCGGTAAGAATACCGTCAAGTTCCGGATTGGCACCGATAAAATGATGACCATAAATATCAGCAAATTCAAAGCAGTACCAAAAAAGGCCCATAACCGGAATTCGAAAAGCCACTTGGTAAATTTGATAACCGTCAGTGACGGCGATGCATTCGAATTCTTTTTCCAAAAAGATTCGGTTATTGTCGTCTTTTACCCGGATCCTTAGATTGCTAAGATGATATTGTTCGGTAATTTTAATAGTGATAAAAATATCATCACTAATTTTTACGGCACCGGTTGGGCACTTATATTCAATAAAACAAGGATTATACAAAATATCTTTCATTATTCAACACTCTTTAAACGCCAGATATTGTTTGCGTACTCGGCAACACTGCGGTCGGCAGAAAAAATCCCCGCCTTGGCAATATTAACCAGAGCCATCTGATTCCATCTCCTCTTATTCTGATATATATTATCCATATTCCGGTAGACTTCAATATATGAATGAAAATCAGCAAGACACATATAAGGGTCGGATACCGGGTAATTATTAAGTAAATAACGCGTGATATTATCAAATGATTTACCGTTAAAGCCGCGATTGAGACGGTCGATAATTTTCATAATCAGCGAAGAATTAACATAATAGTCGGCGGCATTATAGCCTTGTTTCCACAAGGTTTCAACTTCGTCGGCCTTAAGGCCAAAAAGGAAAATATTATCGGGACCGACTTCCTGATAAATTTCCACATTGGCACCATCAAGCGTACCAAATGTCAGGGCTCCGTTAATCATAAATTTCATGTTGCCGGTGCCGCTTGCTTCTTTTCCGGCTAAAGAGATTTGCTCACTTACCTCGGCCGCCGGAATTAATATTTCCGCCATGGATACATTATAATCTTCAATAAACACTACATTTAATTTTTCCCTGATTAATGAGTTTTTATTAATTTCCATACTAATAAAATTAATTAACTCAATAACTTCCTTAGCGGCAAAATAACCGGGGGCAGCCTTTCCGCCAAAAATGTAAGTTTGAGGGGTAACGTTTAAATTGGGGTTTTCTTCAAGCTCAATTAAAAGATGAATTATTTTAAGAGCGTTTAAAAGTTGTCTTTTATACTCATGAAGTCTTTTAATATGAACATCAAACCGGGTATTAGGATCAATGACAATACCGCTTTTGCGATAAAGCATTTTTGCCAAATGGCATTTATTGTGATATTTAATATTCTCAAGTTGCTCTAAAATTTCACCGTCTTCATAGGACGCCAGTAATTTTTCCAGATTAGAAGCATCTATATAATAATCATGCCCGATTTTCTCTTCAAGCAACCGGGCTAGGCGCGGATTGGACTGATTCAGCCACCGGCGATAAGAAATCCCATTTGTAACATTGGTGAACTTTCCCGGCTCCAGGAGATAAAAATTATTAAAAACCTTGTCTTTAATAATATCGCTGTGCAATTTTGATACCCCGTTAACGGTATGGGAAGCAATTACCGACAAGTTGGCCATTCTGATTTGACCATTATTGAAAATTGAGATTGCTTCCAAACGTCCGTTATCAAATCCGTGACAACGGGCCTCATTAAGAAACCTTTCATTAATTTGTTGTAAGATCATATAAATGCGCGGCAATTTTCGGGCAATTAAATCTTCCGCCCAACTTTCCAGGGCTTCCGCCATAATGGTGTGATTCGTATAAGCCACAGTTTTTCTGACAATCTCCCAACTCTCATCGAATGAAAGATAATGTTCGTCAATCAAAATCCGCATTAATTCCGGAATGCAAAGAGCCGGATGGGTATCGTTAATATGGATGGCAATATACTTATGCAGCATTCTTATATCACCATAATAACGGATGTGGTCGCGGACGATTGTCTGAATCGAAGCGCTGACTAAAAAATATTGTTGTTTTAAGCGCAGCGTTTTACCTTGATAATGATCGTCGGTCGGATAAAGTACTTTAGTAATAACTTCAGCTTTATTATATTCCTGCATCGCCTTTAAATAATCGCCTTGAGAAAACAGATTAATATCAAACTTCTTTACATTTGTACTGCGCCATAGCCGTAAAACGCTGATTGCTTCGCTGGCGGCACCCGATATCATCATATCATACGGGACGGCTTCTATTTCTTTATAATCACGGTGTTCATAAATCACCCGGCCGTTTATTGTTTTTTCCTCAATATAGCCGTCAAAGCGAACTATACAGCCCTTATCTTCCCGCGGCGTCAGCCATACCTCGCCAATCGGAAGCCAAACATCGGGTAATTCCGTTTGCCACCCGTTCACGATTTTTTGTTTGAAAAGACCGTATTCATAACGTAAAGAAAAGCCCATTGCCGGATACCCTCCGGTTGCAAGCGCATCAAGATAAGCGGCAGCAAGCCGGCCCAATCCGCCGTTTCCGAGTCCGGCATCGGGTTCATATTCGTATAAATCGTCTAGGGTATAGCCTAAGGGGCTAAGCAATTTTTGAAAATCATCGACCAAACCCAGATTATAAATATGATTTTTAAAAGACCGTCCGACTAGATATTCCATACATAAATAATATACCCGCCGACTTTTTTGGTACTTTACTTTTGTATTGTAATTTCTTCGCATTGTGCGCAAAATATCATTAACTGCGGTGGCACAAGATTTAAATATCTGATCAAGATCAGCATCTTGGATATGAATACCATATGTTTTCGACAAATAATCGTCTACTAATTCTTGAATATTATATTTAGTCATCTTTTCTCCTTTTGAGGGTTACTTATTTTTTATAAGCTCCTTATACAACTGCAAGTAGGATTTGGCGGAAACATTCCAACTGAAATCAGTTCGCATTATTTTTTTCATAAGTTCTTGATACTTATCTTTATTGTTATATAAATTTATCGCTTCTTTAATCGCTGATGTCATTTCCGAGCCGCTATACTCTTTAAAAACAAACCCGCCCCCTTCACCATCATTATATGGTTTTACAGTATCATAAAGACCGCCCACCGCCCTTACAATCGGAACCGTTCCGTAACGGCTTGCAATCATTTGACTTAATCCGCAAGGTTCGGCTTTTGACGGCATTAACAGGAAGTCGCAGCTGCCATAAATCTTTTTTGAAAGATTGATATCAAAAGCAATTAAAGTGCACACCCGTCCCGGGTAACGACGCATAAATTCCTGAAATTTATCTTGATAATAGCTGTCGCCTTTTCCCAAGATTACTATCTGTACCTTTTCTTTCATTATTTCTTCAAACTGATCAACAACCAAATCAAGACCTTTATGGGCAACCAGGCGGCTGATAATACATATTAGCGGGATATCAAGGTTTGGATTTAAATTAAAACTCGCTTGCAGCGCCGCTTTGTTTTGCTGTTTGTGTTCAATCGTTTCATCGGTATAATTCACAGCTAAATTTTCGTCGGTGGCGGGATTATAAAATTCGATATCGATGCCGTTGGTGATTCCGACGATTTTTTTATTATATATTCGAGTGATATTTTCCAAACCATGAGCGTAATAAGCGGTGGTAATCTCCCGAGCATAACGCGGACTGACGGTTGTGACTAAATCACTGCAAACAATTGCCCCTTTAATAAGATTAATCAGTCCATTATATTCAATTATCTCACAATATGTCGAATCTATACCTATGATATCGTCTGAAAAGGAAAGATCAAAGATTCCTTGATATTGTATATTATGGATGGTAAACAACGATTTAATCTCAGCGAATCGGCCGTTTTTCTTATATAAAATATCAAGATAGATGTTTACCAATGCGGAGTGCCAATCATGGGTATGAATAATATCGGGTATAAATCCGATTATTGAAAAACTATCAAAAATGCTTTTGGAAAAGAAAGCAAAGCGCTCGCCGTCATCATAGTGACCGTAAATCTCATCGCGATCGAAATAATACTTGTTATCAATAAAATAATAATCAATTTTGTCAAGTTTCATTGTATAAACACCGCAATAAAGGTGGCGCCATGCCAAAGATACGGTTGTTGATCCGAGAAACTTTAATTTCTTTTCATATTTTTTAATAATAGTCCGGTAAAGCGGCATAATAACTCTAACCTTGTAAGCACGGGAAATTCCATTAACCGCTTTCGGCAGACTGCCGGCAACATCGGCTAAACCGCCGGTTTGCACAAATTTTTGACATTCCGCAACTACGAATAATACTTGTTTTTGTTTCATACGACACCATCTTTCACAATATAGGCTAAGCGGTGGTCATCGCCAATAATTTCCCGCATATTAATGATTTTTACATTTTTATCCGTAATAACATGATCCAGTATAATTTCATCTGCGACAATGGTATTTTGCATCAATATTGAGTTTTTAACAATCGTATTTTTGCCGATTTTCGTTCCCCGAAATACAACCGAATTTTCAACAGAACCGTTAATTTCGCAACCGTCAGCAATCAATGAATTGCTGATACGAGCATAATTGCCATATTTGGTCGGAGCCGAATCACGAACCTTGGTATAGATTGGTCGGTTCGGTTGTTGAAAGAGTTCAACTCGGACTTTATCGTCAAGTAAGGCCATATTAATTTTGTAATAACTATCAAGTGAACTAACATTACCGAAAAAACCGTCAAAACGGTAACCGTATATTTTCAGCACATCGAGATTGTGGCTTAAAATATCGCGGTTAAAACTGCGGAGATTGCGGTTTATCGCATCAAGCACCAACGATTGCAATAATGTTTTTTTCATAACCCACGTATCGGCCGATACTTTAGCCCTTCCGGTAAAACTTTGATAGATCGACATATTGGTAATTCGGCCCGCTTCATTTAATGTTAAGACATTAACCGGCATATAATCATCGCCGCTAACATCACATTCGCGATAAACAAAAGTAATATCGGCTTCGGTTGTAAAATGTTGATTAAAAATATCGCGGTAGTCGAGATTGGCAACCTCATAGCAATCGGTTAACACAACATAATCGGCCCGGGAATTATTAATAAAACTGATAATGCTTTTTAAAGCCTCAAGCCGAGTATTATAAAAATCGGTACTTACTCCGAAGGGCGGTAAAATTACAATGCCGCCGTGTTTACGCGCCAAGTCCCAATCCTTGCCCGAACCGATATGGTCCATTAACGATTGATAGTTATGTTTAGTCACAATGCCGATATGACTGATATTGTAGTTAACCATATTCGACAAAGCAAAATCAATCAAGCGATAACGGCCGCCAATCGGCGTTGAGGCAATCGTTCTTCGTTTTGTAACTTCAAACAATTCCTTGTTATGAATATTAGAAAAAATCAATCCGAGTATGTTCATATCTACAATACAATATCCCTTTCTATTATTTCACCCGCCGGAACAATCATATCTTCGCCAATCGTAACATTATCGGCAATAACCGTAATCGGAACATTATCCCCTTTTTCAGCACCGATAATGCTGTTCTTTTTCACTTTTACAAACTCATCGATAATCGAATAATTGATTGCCGTTCCGCTTTCAATCTTCGTATCGGCAAAAATAATCGAGTCCTTTACCACGGAACCGGCCGCGATATATACATTATTTGAAAGCAATGAATTAATTACCGTACCTTCGATATAACAGCCTTCGGTAATAATCGAGTTTTTTATCTGAGCTCCGCGGGCAATAAATTGCGGCGGCAGGGCAAAATTACGCGAATAAATACGCCAATCGGGATCATATAAATTAAAAGCCGGATTTTCTCCCAACAGATCGGCATTTGCCTCCCAAAGGCTCGGAATTGTTCCCACATCTTTCCAATATCCGGCAAAGGAATAGGCATAGACCGGCTGACCGTCTTCAACCATTTTGGGAATAATGTTTTTACCGAAATCGTGAGCAGAAAAAGGATTCGCCTCATCATCTTCAAGATACCGATATAATACTCCGGCATTAAAAATATAAATCCCCATTGAGGCTTTCGTGCTTTTTGGATGTTTCGGTTTTTCCTCAAAACTGATAATTTTACCGGAATCATCGGTATTCATAATACCGAAACGACTGGCCTCCGATAGCGGAACATCGATGACGGCAATTGTTAAAACGGCTTTGTTTTGTTTGTGATACTGAAGCATTTTACTATAGTCCATTTTATAAATATGATCACCCGATAAAATCAAGACATAATCGGAATCATAACGTTTCAAAAAATGAATATTTTGATAGATCGCGTTTGCAGTTCCCCGATACCAATCGGTTTTATACTTACCCTGATAGGGCGGCAAGATATGAACGCCGCCAAAATTACGGTCCAAATCCCACGGTTGGCCGTTACCGATATATTCATT
This sequence comes from Bacilli bacterium, assembly GCA_023228385.1. Lineage (GTDB taxonomy): Bacteria > Bacillota_I > Bacilli_A > ML615J-28 > CAG-698 > UBA3946. The sequence goes on along the minus strand of JALOBF010000017.1, from coordinate 6,165 downwards.
TAAGATCAGCGGTTGGTATTGAGTAAGAACGCCGACGGTATCAATTCCGGAATTTACACAATTAGAAAGTGGAAAATCTATAATACGATACTTGGCACCGAATGTAACTGCCGGTTTAGCCAAGCGATGGGTCAAAGCATAAAGTCTGCTTCCTTGACCTCCGGCCAAAAGCATAGCTACGCATTCTTTTTTTCTAATCATAATTATTCCTTTCCTATTTTTTTTAATACGATAAATGACAATTTTCCAAGTTTAATGTTTAACGATTGCTCGCAATGGTGAGAGGGTATCGGTTCGGTTGCGATAAGGCGATTAGTCGTTCCGGCACCGCCATAAATTCGCCGGTCGCCGCTAAAGACTTCGCGATATCTGCCGGCCGGCGCTCCTAACCGATAATTGTCCCAATTAACACCGGAAAAATTAACGACGATTAGCAATTGATTTTTCTGGCCAATCCGGAAAAAACTAATGACATTATGGTCGGCATCATCGCTTTCAATCCAACGAAATCCTTCCCAGGAAAAATCATTCTCCCATAAAGAATTGTTTTTAAGATAAAAATGATTTAAATCCCGGATGTAACGATGCAATTTGCGATGCATCGGATATTTTAATAATAACCAGTCCAATTCCTGTCGATAATTCCATTCAATAAATTGACCGAACTCATATCCCATAAAATTAAGCTTTTTTCCGGGATGAGTCATCATATATCCATAGAATGTCCGAAAATTGGCGAATTTTTCCCAATAATCACCCGGCATTTTATCGAGAACCGATTTTTTGCCATGAACGACTTCATCGTGCGATATCGGCAAAATAAAGTTTTCGCTAAATGCATAATAAAAGGAAAATGTCAATTGATTGTGCCGATGCTTTCGAAAAAGCGAATCGGTACTGATATAGGAAAGTGTATCGTTCATCCACCCCATATTCCATTTAAAATTGAAACCCAAGCCGGAAAAATGCACCGGTTTGGTTACATTGGCAAAAGCGGTTGACTCTTCCGCGATCATCATAACATCGGGAAAAAATTTAAACACTTCGATATTAAGTTGTTTTATAAAATCAATCGCCGCCAAATTATGATTGCCGCCATATATATTCGGTTCCCATTCCGTTCGGTCATAATCAAGGTAAAGCATCGAAGCTACGGCATCAACCCTTAATCCGTCGATATGGTATTTTTCAAAATAAAAAATAGCATTCGATATTAAAAATGATTTAACTTCCGGCTTTCCATAATTAAAAGTTCGTGTGCCCCAACCTTGATGTTCCATTCTTAGTGGATGGGGGTCTTCATATACATATTCGCCGTCAAATTCAAATAAGCCAAAATCATCTTTGGGAAAATGAGCCGGAACCCAATCCAAAATTACCCCGATACCGTTATTGTGGGCCAAATTAACTAAATACATGAAATCTGCGGGGGTGCCATAACGGGAAGTTATGGCGTAGTAACCGGTAACTTGATATCCCCAGGAACCTTCAAAAGGATACTCCATAACCGGCATAATCTCAATATGAGTATACCCCATCTTTTTTACATATTCAATTAATTCCTCCGCGATTTTCCGATAACTAAAGACAGAATTATCGGGATAACGGCGCCATGAACCAAGATGAACTTCATAAATATTCACCGGTTGGCTGTATATCGGATTGTTGCGGCGGTGATGTCGCCATTCATAATCGGAAAACTGAAATCCGGATAGATTATATACTTTTGAGCAGGTATTACCGTCGGTCTCATTATGATAGGAATAAGGGTCTTGTTTAAAAAACTCCTTGCCTTTATTTTTAATAAAATATTTATAGTTTGAAAAGATAGGAACATCCGCAATAACCGTTTCCCAAATACCTTTATCGGTTATTCTTATCATGGGATTACATTTGGTATTCCAACCGTTAAAATCACCAACTACCGATACAAAATCAGCATGGGGAGCATAGACTCTAAAAGTTACGACTTGACGGTCGTCTTTAATCGCGCAATGGCTCCCCAAGTATTCATAAGCTTTCGGTGAAAAACGGTAATGAAAATCATATTTAAAGTTTTCCATAAAATCTCCTTCACAATTAACATTATACTATAAATTACCGTTTTAGGCAATTAAATATAATGGCGGAAGTCAATTTTTATAACGTCGGTACAAGCGAGTTAAACGGCGAATCCGGGCGGCCAACTTCTCAGTTAAAATTCCCGGTTTTAAGCGCCAAACCCAATTACCGCCCAAAGTTGAAGGAATGTTGAAACGAGCCCGATCATCCAAACGCAAATAATCCTGTATCGGAATAATCGAAAGCCAACAAGGCGATTTAAAACACTCAATAATCGCCCGATCAACCGCTTTTCGGCGGTTTTTAACTTGCATATAATCACAGAAATAACGATAATCTTCCTTATTAAGATTTTTCAACCAGCCTTTTAAGGTTGAATTATCGTGAGTTCCGGGATATGCCACCGAATTATATGAATAATTGTGGGGGGCATATTCGCTGTCTTCGCGATGGTCGAATCCGAATTGTAATATCTTCATTCCGGGATAACCGCAGGCCGCCAATAATTCGTAAACCGATGGCGTAAGAAAACCCAAATCCTCGGCAATAATTTTCCCGTTGCCCAAAACCGCTTTTAAGTGCGAAAACAATTTGTATCCGGGACCTTTAATCCATTGACCGTTAGTGGCATCTTTTGCCGGGGTCGGCACGGCATAATAAGCATCAAAACCGCGGAAATGGTCGATTCTAATCACATCAAAGATTTCAAATCCGCTTTTCATTCTTTTAATCCACCAAGAAAAACCGTCTTGTTCCATTAAATCATAATCATAAATCGGATTGCCCCATAACTGCCCGGTTTTTGCATAAAAATCGGGGGGAACCCCGGCAACCACCGTTGGCTTTAATCCCTCATCTAATTGCCAATATTCCGGCCGAGCCCAAACATCAGCGGAATCATATGAAACATAAATCGGCATATCGCCAATAATCTGAACATTATGAGCGTTGGCATATTCTTTTAAACGTAACCATTGCATAAAAAATTTATACTGAACAAACTTCCAAAAATCAATCTCCTGATGATGCGAGTTCGCAAAGAGGGCCAAAGCCCTTTTGTTCCGATTTTTATATTCAGGTTTCCATTTTGACCAATCTGCTTCCGGCTTTTGATATTTAATTGCCATAAATAAAGCGTAATCCTCAAGCCAATCACTGTGTTTTAATTTAAAATCATAAAATTCAGATAATTGCGTATTATGCACAAATTGATTATACGCCTTTTTTAACATTAAAATACGATAACGATATTGATGAGCATAATCAACCTTATCGATTGGTTTGGTCATTAAAATACGACAATCATCGGTCGTTAAGAGATCGTCTTCAACCAATAAATCAAGGTCAATAAAGTAAGGATTACCGGCAAAAGCCGAAAAAGTTTGATAAGGGGAGTCGCCGAAACTGGTCGGGCCCAAAGGTAAGACCTGCCAATATTTTTGATTCGCCTTACTTAAAAAATCCACAAATCGATATGCTTCTTTACCAAGCGTTCCAATCCCATATCCTCCCGGTAAGGAACTCACATGTAGTAATATGCCGCTAGCTCTCATTTTTTAATTTCTCCTTCTTGATATATTGCCATAACTATTGCTTCATGTAAAAGCGTTAATAAATCCTTTATTAATTATATCATAATTTTTTTATATGTAATATATTATGGAGTTTAACTGACGTGTAATGGTTTACAGGTTTGTAAAAGATTGACAAAGTCCGTCTTTATCTGTAAACTATTAGTAGTATTAAAACGGAATATAGTAATCTATCGGGGTTTTTTGGTCTATTTAATCAATTCAGTTTTGTTTTACTCTTAATAGTGATATTTAAACTCTGACTGATTGAATACGATATTAACGGTTGACGGCTAATCGAATCTCACGATACCTAGCGAATATTATCGCGTTGCGGCGGCAATAAAAAGCGGTTTAAATAAGCGGATCTCTTCGTTTTTTTAGAAGCCGATGATTTGGAATTATTATAACCAAGATGGAGAATTGCTGACTTTCTTTATCTTAATTTATCAAAAAGGTAATATCATTGTTATTATAAATAATGCCGTCAGAAAAATTAATCTTAACCAATCAATGCTTAATAAAGTTGAATTAATTTCTGATTATCCGATAGAGCCATACGGATATCGAATATATATATGCAATTGAAATAATTGACAAAAAGATAAGGTGAGATGAGATGAAAATAACGATAAGAGAAATAGCTAAAAGGGCAAATGTCAGCGTTGCGACCGTCAGTCGGGCCATAAATAATAAAGGCTATGTTCATGAAGAAACCAAAAAAATTATTGATAAAATTGTTGAAGAAGTTGGGTACACCCCCAACCAATTAGCCCGATTACTCCTTAAACGGCAATCGGGAATCATCGGGGTCATTATTCCCCATACCGGCTCCCCCTTTATGAGTGAACTTATCGCCGGAATTGAAAATGAGGCAATAGCTAACGGTTATAAAGTTATGCTTTGTGTTACCAACAATAACTACGAACGCGAAGTTGATTATATTAAAACTTTTGAACAATATATGATTGACGGTTTAATTATTTCTTCCGATTTTTTAAACACCGATAAAATAATGGCACTCAATATTCCAATAATATCAATCGACCATATTATCGATCCTAATATTCCTTCAATCACAACTGACAATATCGGGGGCGGTCGCCTTGCGGCTAAAAAACTAATAGAATGCGGCGCCAATAATTTTGTTCTTTTTCGCGGTCCTTCATTTCTAATCACCACATCAGAAAGAACTCTCGGTTTTACCGAGATTATTAATAAATACAACTATCCCTACGAGTTTTATGATTTCGATTTAGTTAATCCTGACCATCATTTCATTTATAATTTTCTTTTGAATAATCCGCAAATTAACGGTTTTTTTACTCTTTCCGATGTTCTGGGGGTAATCACCGCCGGCATCCTAACAAAACTGGGGCGGAAACTTGGAAATGATGTTTACCTTGTCAGTTTTGATGGTCTTTCTATAGCCAAATGGGTCTATCCAACAATCACAACCGTCACCCAGCCAATCAATTATATGGGGGCCATCGCGGTATCCACTCTGATTAAACTCCTAAACGGTAAGGAAATCCCGGATCAGCATCAAATCATTCAAATATCATTAAAAGAAAGAGAATCAACCGGTTTAAATGTTTAAATCGCTATATAAGCAATTAGCACTCGACTATTTATTATTTAGATAAAAGCCTTCAACTGCAGTAAAAAAAGACATAATATTTTCCCAAGCGGCATCGGCCGGAATAATGCATCCCGATGATATTACATAGTTTTTATTATGTTTACAACGTGAAAGCAATTTTTGAGTAGAATGAACTATCGATTCCGATGGTTCTTTTTTAAATTCGGAAGCATCGATATTACCCATAACTATTTTATCTTGCGGTATTAGTTTTAACATTTCCCCAATATCCACACCGCTGCCGAAATGATAAATGTCGGCATTAATACTGATAATACTTTCAACCAGTAAAATAACATTCCCACAATTATGATACATAATAATCAGATTATCATCGCTTATTTCATGACAGATTTCCCGTAAATAGCGCGAGGAAAATTTATCACACAAATCCAAAGTTAAGCCGCCGGCAGCCGGTTCATTAATAATGATCCCTTCAGCCCCGGCTTTTTTTAATTTTTTAATATATTCTATTAAATAAAGCGATATTTTTTTTAATAATATATCGATAAGTTGCGGTTTTTCATATCCGGCCACTGTTATCTCAGCTTCACTAAGCAACTCCTTACATACGGTATACGGTCCGGTAACAACGGAAAAAATGGGACGGTCTTTGATTAAAGCTTTCGCTTTCTTAATCGCCATAATATTGATGCCTTCCCGGCCGACACCGACCTTTGGAATATTTAAGTTTTCAATTTCTTCAAGATTAATGTTTTCTTGTACAATCGGCAATTGATTTTCATAAAACTGCATTTTAGCACCGAACGCTTCCGCTTCCACGGATGCATCGATAATTCCGATAGCGGCGCTTAACGGACATTTATCGCTGATAATTTTCATCGCAAGGGCCTGATTGATTGCGGAAAAAAGCAATTCTTTAATTGTTAT
>JALOBF010000171.1 GCA_023228385.1 Bacilli bacterium | reverse complement strand
GTAAAGTATCCGTCGGCTGATACATCAATCTCGGGGTTAAGATTTCCGCCGGCATTAACTTGGGTATCTTCCCAATTGAATTGAACGCTGGTTCCGTCTCCGGCGTGATGACCGGCGTAGCTGGTATCTAAGCTTTGAATAATACCAAAATCACCGACGGTAAAATGGATTGAAGTAGTATGAGCGGTATTGAGCCAGTAATTCCCGTGGGCTGTTAGGCCGCCGCTGATATTGGCGGTATCATGAATTGTGATGAATTCAACCGCCGGCATTAATCCGGAGTGCTTATTCGTCATCGTTTGGGTATTTATCAGATAGTTTTTATCATCTAAATTTAATCCGTCAAATAAGTATAAGTTCACGCTTCCGTATGTCGATTTAAAACATTGTTGTTTACTTGAGGAGTCATATAATAAACTAGCATTTAACCTTTCAACCACCGGCTGATTGGCGCCTTTTAGCAGATCCAGGAGCTGATCGATTCTTTTTGCATCGGGTGCCGGATAAACCGGAATCACAAGAGTAAGAAGAACCTCGGCGGTTGATGTTAAGACGATATCAACCGTTGCTTCTCCGGCCTTTATCCCTTTGATTAAGCCGTTTTCGTTAATGGTTAGGATATCGGGATTATTCGCGACAAAAGACAAGGCGGTGGGGTTAATATTACCGACGCCTTTAAGCTTAATGGTGGCTTCATCATTAAGATATAGGCATCCGTCATAGCCTTCCGAAAACTCGACATCAACGTCATCACCACCCAATACCGTAATTTCTAAGGTTGCTTTAACATCTCTTACCACAGACTTAACCGTAACCGTAACCGTACCGGCATTTTCGGCGGTCATAAGACCCGTATCGCTGATTTTTAAAATTTTATCATTACTGGTTGTATATTGAACGTTTTTATTAAAAGCGGTGTCCGGGAGGATGGAAATAGTTAATTGATAAGTATCATATTTAAGGATTGTGGAAATCGGGTTTAAGATTAAAATACCGGTAACCGGATTTTTTTCATCCCATTTCGCATATACCGTTCCGCTTCTGGTTATACCGGTAACTCTGTTTCCCGATAAGTCTTCATTTAAATACCAACCGACAAAATTATATCCTTCCTTGTAAACATTCTGGGTTAAGGTAAATGGTTCTTTTTGATCTTTAAATTGGGTTTGTTCGTTATAACTGACGAACGTACCCCAGAAACCATGTCCCAAATTGTATTCGGAATAATCGCTTGACATCCAACTGGCATTATTGGTATATTTTATATCTAAAATAAAACCGCGAATCTCATAAGATAAGGCATAGATATGATTGGAGTTTATCGCGTTAAAGGCATCCGCTGTCGTTACGGTCGCAAAATCGGCACAAGCTTTTTTGTTTGTATTGGAGCCGACTTTTGCCAGATAAGCGGGCAGCCATTTCCATTTTGCGTAATAATTTTCATTATATAAAAAGGTATGAAAGTTATTAAGAACCCACGGTCCTAACGGCAGGTTTTCCTTCGTATAAGTGGTTCCGCCAAAAGTATTGTAATCTTTTAAGAAATCCGCGACCAGTTCCGCTTTATCTTTATAAGTAAAATTACCGCCGTTAAGTTCATAAGTAAAGGAAAAATCAATTTCAATATATTTTACCGTAACGACTAACGAACCGTCGCCGGTGATTACGACTTTATATTCATCGTATTCCGGTATTAATCCGTTATACGCTTTTAACTCGATGGTGATTTCTTTATCGGCGGTTCCGACCAGGTTATCCGTATCTTTTAGGTCAAATTCTCCGGTTGTCTGGTTATAAACTAAATGCTTGACGACATAAGGAATATCGTTTCGCGGTTGGAATTTTGCATATATGGTAAGGTTTCCTTCAACCGGCAAATTAAAATCATATTTTACTTCATATTTATCATCATATAAAAAGAACCAATCGATAAAATCATAACCGGTCTTGACCGGATCATCCGGTTTAACCACCTTTTCCCCGATTTTTGCGGCGGCGTTATGATAGGGTTCTCCTTCAACCGTAAATTCAATATCATATTTAATATCATCCCATTTGCCATAAAGCGTTAGGTTATCAGTAATTTCCTGATCAAAGTCAAATATTACTGCTAAATCAGCATCCGAATACCAATTAAGGAAATTGGCGCCGTCTTTTGTCGGGGCAGCCGGTCTTTCTAATTTTTCGCCATAAGAAAGAGTTTTCGGTTCAATTTCCGACCCGCCGTTTGTTTCAAAGGTAACGGTAATAAAACTGACTATAACCTTAATCTTCTGTTCTTTCTTTCCCGATTTTACCGTAATGATCGCTTCGCCTTCACCAATACCGGTAATGACCCCTGATTTTACGGTAGCAACCCCCGGTTTATCGGAACTCCATTCTAATTTTTCGAATAAATCACTCGGATCCACCTCGACTGTTTCACTTTGTCCGACTTTTAAATCCATGTTCTTTTTCGGGATTGTAAAAGCATCGTTGGCGCAGCCGAAGAGGGATACAAACAAGACCAAAGAAACAATTCCCATAATTAATTTCTTAATTATTTTAGAAACATTCCTAAGCAAAAGCATTTCTTTTCACCTCTCCTTGTATATTATGTTTATTATATCACGTTTACCCGCGGTTAACAACCGGATCTTTACACTATATAACATTTGTAAACAAAACAATTCACCATTAGTATTGATGTATATGTCAATATATAATTAAGCCGATACCCCTTAAATCTTTTTGTTGACATTAGGTAAAAAAATGATTATAATAAAGTTATCGATAACTTTATGTTAACAAAGGAGAACGAGAATGCTTAAAAATAATTATCTGATCTTGTTGATTGTATTTTTATTGATATTGATTTTAACCGGCTGTAAAGACGGACAGGCTTTGCCGATTCCGGATAACTTTAAAATTGAAGGTTCGATTATAACTTGGACTGATGTTAAGAATGCGGCCAAGTACCGGATTGAAATCGAGAATCCCGATACCGGGGATATTTTAAAAAGAATTGTTGCTTCTGGCGATGATTTAAATAATTACAATATTACTCCCGGTAATTATCAGATTAGATTACAGGCGGTGGGGCC
>JALOBF010000170.1 GCA_023228385.1 Bacilli bacterium | reverse complement strand
AGCAGTTTTTTATCGCCCAAGCCAATATTGCCGTCAATGAAAATAACGAAATCGTTGATGATATTGTGGTCGCCCGTTACTACGGCGATACTTTCGAAGTAAAAAAAGAAATGGTTGACTTAATCGACGTTTCGCCGAAGCAAATTGTCTCGGTATCGACCGCCTGTATTCCTTTCCTTGAGCATGACGATGCCAATCGGGCTTTAATGGGAGCCAATATGCAGCGTCAAGCCATTCCGCTCCTGAAAACGGAAGCACCGTTTGTGGGGACCGGAATTGAGGCGAAAGCCGCAAAAGATTCGGGGATTGCCGTTGTTTGTGCTGTTGACGGGGTTATCGATTATGTTGATGCCCAAAAAGTCATTATTCGTGCGACTGACGGGCACCGCCATGAATATCCGTTAATCAAATATGAACGCTCCAACCATTCGACTTGCATTAATCAAAAACCAATCGTAACCAAGGGGGAGGCGGTACATCAAGGCGATATTATCGCGGACGGACCGTCGATGGATGACGGCGAACTGGCCCTCGGACGAAATGTAACGATTGCATTTATGACTTGGGACGGTTACAATTATGAAGATGCCATCGTTATGAGTGAGCGTTTGGTCCAAGATGATGTTTATACCTCGATTCATATTGAAAAATATGAAGTTGAAGTTCGCGATACGAAATTGGGCAAGGAAGAAATCACCCGCGATTTAGAAAATGATCGGAAAGAAGCGATTGCCAACCTTGATGAATACGGCATCATTCGTTTGGGGGCCGAAGTTAAGGAAGGCGATATCTTGGTGGGAAAAGTTACGCCTAAGGGTCAAACCGATCCGACCCCGGAAGAACGGCTTTCGCAGGCTCTGTTTAGCGACAGTTCTAAAGATGTGAGAAATACATCATTGCGTGTTCCCCATGGCGGCGGCGGTATTGTTCATCGTATTGAGCACTTCCGCCGGAAAGACGGTGCGGAGTTACCGCCGGGCGTTAATGAAGTTGTACGGGTTTATATCGTTCAAAAAAGAAAAATAACCGAAGGCGACAAAATGGCCGGTCGTCACGGCAACAAAGGTGTTATTTCAAAAATTCTTCCTCAGGAAGATATGCCTTATATGGAAGACGGCACCCCGATTGATATCATGCTTAATCCTCAAGGGATTCCTTCCCGCCTTAATATCGGTCAAGTTTTGGAGATCCATCTCGGTATGGCTGCCAAGAAACTCGGCTGTTATATCGCTTCACCCGTTTTTGACGGTGTTGAGAATGAAGATTTAGTCGACATTATGAAAGAGGCGCAGATGGATCTTGACGGCAAAACCGTTCTTTATGATGGTCGGAGCGGCAAGCCGTTTGATAATCGTATCTCGGTCGGGATTATGTATATGATTAAACTTGCTCATATGGTTGACGATAAAATTCATGCGCGGAGCGAAGGTCCCTATACCTTGGTAACGCAACAACCGATGGGCGGTAAAGCTCAAAACGGCGGTCAGCGTTTTGGCGAAATGGAAGTATGGGCTTTAGAGGCTTATGGTGCTGCTTATACGCTTCGGGAGATGCTAACGATTAAATCCGACGATATTATCGGTCGCAATAAAGTATATAAAGCAATCGTTGACGGTGATGCGATTCCGAATCCCGGCATACCCGAGTCGTTCCGGGTTTTAGTTAAGGAACTGCAGGGATTGGGATTAAGCGTCAGATTAATTGACAGTGAAACCGGAAAAGACGTCGCCAATCAAAGTCTTGTTGAAAGCGGCCCGCCATTACGAGAAAGGAAACAATAAAGAATTGTTTTAATGCAAACAGAGGTGAAAATTTGAAAAACAAAAAGAAATATAAATATATTCAGATTGGCATTGCTTCTCCGGAAGAGATTCGCAGTTGGTCTTACGGTGAGGTTAAAAAGCATGAAACGATCAATTATCGTACCTTAAAACCGGAGCGCGATGGTTTATTCTGCGAAGTAATTTTTGGTCCGACCAAAGATTATCAGTGTGCTTGCGGAAAATCCCGGCGGGCGATTACACCGAAAGGCGAAACCAAATGTGAACGGTGCGGCGTAGAACTTACGGAAAGTAAGGTTCGAAGAGAAAGAATGGGGCATATTGAACTGGCCGCCCCGGTTGTTCATACCTGGTTTTTAAAAAATATCCCCTCCAAAATAGCTTTAATGCTCGATATGAAAACCAAAGAAGTCGAGGAAATTGTCTATTTAGCCTCTTATATTGTTGTCGATGCCGGGTCAATTGATTTCCTGCAAAAAGGTCAAATCTTGACCGAACAGGAACACAGTCAATATCAAAGAGAGTTCGGATCATCGAAATTTAAAGCTTTAACGGGTGCGGAAGCCATTAAAAAATTATTGCAGGACTTGGATTTAAAGGAAACAATTGAACAGCTTCGCGAAGAATTAAAAAAAGCAACCAAACAAAAACGCGAAAAATTAGTTAAAAGACTGGATGTTATTGAAGCAATTTATAATTCCGGCAACAAACCGGAATGGATGGTTATGGACGTTATCCCGGTCTTGCCACCCGATTTGCGGCCGATGGTTCAACTTGACGGCGGCCGTTTTGCCACTACCGATTTAAACGATTTATACCGAAGAATATTAAACCGCAATAACCGCTTGCGTAAACAATATGAGCAAAGGGCTCCGGGTTTAATCACAAAAAATGAAAAACGGATGCTCCAGGAAGCGGTTGATGCTTTAATCGACAACAGCAAACGAAATAAAAAAGTCGTTGTGGAAAGGAACCGACCGCTTAAGTCGCTTTCGGACTTATTGCGGGGAAAACAAGGGCGTTTTCGGCAAAATTTGCTTGGTAAACGCGTCGATTATTCCGGACGGAGCGTTATTGTGGTCGGCCCCGATCTGAAAATGTATCAGTGCGGTATTCCGCGGGAAATGGCTTTGATACTATTTAAGCCTTTTATTATTAATGCCATTCTTAAACGCGACAGCGAAAGCCCCGAAGGCAGCAATCGGATTAGTTTAAAGCGGGCTAAAGAAATGATTGAAGCCGGAGATCCGATTGCCATGACCGAATTGGAAAAAATAGTTGTTGAACATCCGGTCCTCTTAAACCGGGCCCCGACTTTACACCGTTTAGGAATGGC
>JALOBF010000169.1 GCA_023228385.1 Bacilli bacterium | reverse complement strand
CTCGGTTTGCTTCATATGGATATTATCGCCGAACGGATAGAAAGAGAATTTAAAATTGATTTAATTGCCACTGCTCCCAGTGTTATTTATAAAGCTAGTCTTGAAAACGGCAATACCATCAAAGTTGACAATCCGGCTCTAATGCCTGATGGCGGCTCTATTCAAGAAATAGAAGAACCTTACGTAACAACAACCATTATGTTACCGAGTGAGTATGTCGGAGCTGTCATGCAAATATGCCAGAATAAACGAGCTATTTTTGGTACTATGTCGTATATAGATCCGACACGGGTGGCTTTGGTTTATGAGATGCCATTATCGGAAATTATTTTTGATTTTTTTGATCGGCTTAAATCCTCCACAAAAGGCTACGCTTCGTTTGATTATCAGTTTTCTCAATATCGACCTTCTAAATTGGTTAGAATGGATATATTATTAAATGGAGAGAAAGTAGATGCTTTAAGTATCATTGTTCATAAAGATGCGGCTTATCGCCGCGGTCGGGCTATTGTAGAAAAACTTAAAGAACAAATTCCCCGTCATTTATTTGAAATACCCGTTCAAGCGGCAATCGGAAGCAAAATTATTGCCCGCTCAACGATTAAAGCTTTAAGAAAAAATGTACTTGCGAAATGTTACGGTGGCGATGTTTCCCGGAAAAAGAAACTTTTAGAAAAACAAAAGGAAGGGAAAAAGCGTATGAAGGCCGTCGGGAATGTTGAGATTCCTCAATCCGCTTTTCTTGCTGTCTTAAGTATCGATGAATAATCCCAAAGCGCTTTATATTCACATCCCATTTTGCGATAATATTTGTTCTTATTGTGACTTTTATAAAATGAAGGCAAAACCACCCGTTAAATCGCGTTATATCGATTATCTGTGCAAAGAGATTGATTTATACGGTATAATGCTCGCAGACGTAAAAACATTGTATATCGGCGGCGGAACGCCGCTCTCTTTATCGCCAGAATTATTATTGCAATTGTTTAATAAACTTTCAATTTATATTGATTATAAGCAATTATCGGAATTTACTATCGAAGCTAATCCGAATGACATTACAGCGGTGCATTTACAACTACTGCGCTCTTATTGCATCAGTCGAATTAATCTTGGGGTCCAGTCCTTTAATCCCAAAAAACTGAAAATTTTAAACCGAAACCACAATAAAAAGACCGTTAAAAAAGCAATAAATTTGCTTAAAGCATATGGCTTTACCAATATTGGTTTTGATATTATATTTGGTGTCGGTAATGATTCTTATCGTCAAGTAAAACGGGACCTAAATATCGCAATTAAACTTAACATTACTCATTTATCGGTTTATTCTTTAATTATCGAAGATAAAACTTTGATAAAATACCGGCTTATGCAAGGAAAATATCACCCTTGCTCTGATGATCGGGAAGCTGAAATCTATCGAAAAGTTATTTATTATTTAAAGAAAAAAGGTTTTATACACTATGAGTTAAGCAATTTTGCTAAGCCCCATTACGAGTCCCTTCACAATTATGTTTATTGGAATAACGAATATTATTTCGGTTTAGGTGCCGGGGCCGCTGGTTATTATAATAATATTCGTTACATTAATGGGAAAAACTTACAGTCTTATTTTAACGGCATTGATAGTGCTCAACCTTTTTATCAAGAACAAGTTGAGTTATCGGATAACGATAGAATGAAAGAAGAAATGATATTAGGTTTAAGAAAAATAACGGGAATCAATTTAAAAAAATTTAAAAATAAATATCAGACCGACCCACTTATTGCTTTCCCCTTTATAGAAAAGCTAATCGAAAAAGGAATGTTGAAAACAGAAAATGATGCTATTTTTATTCCCGAAGAAAAACTTTATTTATCAAATGAAGTTTTAATAAATTTTATTTAAAAAGAGGGGAGAAAAATGAGCAAATATAAATTAACCAAAGATCGCTTGTTTGTTTATATTTGCTGCTTATATTTAGTTGGAATATTTTTTGGCATTTTTTTGTTTCGTAAAAACAATTACGAATTGAATTTTGCAGAATCAAACTTTTTTAAAATGTTTTGTGCAAACTATTGGTACCTTTTTTTAATGTGGTTATTTGGTTTTTCAGCTATCGGCTTATTTTTTAATTCGTTTATTATCTTTTTCCGCGGTTTTTTGCTTGGTGCTTTAATAACAGTTTTGGTTCGCTTAAACCTTAAAGAGACGGCTATTATGCTTGCTTTAGAAATAATAGTATTTATTCCCGTTTTCTTTACCCTTAGCTATTTTTCCTTAACGGCCGCTCGCCGGCAGTTATATAATTTTTTTAGTCCGCTTCCCAGTAAATTAAATAATAAGGTATATCTTAATATCATGATATTAGTTACAATAGCGATTGTTATTTATTGCTTGATTATTGTGATATATTGTTAAAAAAGAGGAAATGATGAAAAAATATTTATCTGAATATGATATTTATATTAGCAGCGAATTAGGACTGCAAGCCAACACTCGAGATAGCTATTTAAGCGATATTAAAAAATATCTTGAATATTTACAAACAACGCGTCATCGACATCATCCCGAAGATATTACCGATGATGATATTCGGAGTTTTATGGCCCGCGAAAAACGCCGGTATCATTCGGCCAAAACAATTGCCCGGAAACTCTCATCAATACGCTCTTTTCATCGTTTTCTTTTAACTGAAAAAAAAGTTGACGATGATGTTGCTAAACTCATTGCCGGACCGAAACAAGAAAAAAGGTTGCCGTTAATTTTATCAACAGAAGAGGTAGATAAATTGCTTTCGGTATTGACTGAAAAGGATCCGGTTGAAATGCGAAACAAAACAATGATAGAATTGGCTTATGATACGGGACTTCGGGTTAGCGAATTAATTAATTTAAAAATGTCCGATTTGCGTTTAACGGTAGGATTAATTCAAATATATGGAAAAGGCAATAAAGAAAGAATCATTCCTCTCGGTGAACTTGATTTAGATGCTATTGAAAAATATCTTCGCTTAACCCGGCCCAAACTATTAAAACAACGTAAAAGCGATTATCTGTTTATCACCCGGCGCGGGAAAAAAATGACTCGCCAAAATTTTAACTTAATTTTAAAAACGAAAGCTCAAATTGCCGGAATTAAAAAA
>JALOBF010000016.1 GCA_023228385.1 Bacilli bacterium | reverse complement strand
AAATAAGAATAATCCAGTCAATTTTTCCCATAACTACTCCTTTTTGTGACTAATAAAAATAAAATAACGTACTAAATATTTATTAACAAGACTAGGTTTTTCCTGATAACGGCTGTTAACGATTAACAGATAAATTATAAAAAAAGCCAGAACGTAAAATGCAATACCGAGAATAATAAAAGCGATATCAACAAGGACCTCAACGGCAAGAATAAAAATAACTCCGACAATATATTTCCAAAAATTATCGCGCAGATAAATCTTTTTATGAGGACTTACAATCAATAATACGGTAGGGGTTACAATCATTACCAGAAAAATAACAATCCGAACCATATAAACCGGAAACAAAACGGTTAAAACCGCCAATAGCACTAAAAGGGCGGCGCCAATTATCTTAGCCGTTCGACCCTTAAGAAAACTGTTTGCCGCCGGGCGCGAAAACGCCATTGTTAACAGGGAACCGGAGGCGATAACCAAATAAATTGCTAAAATTATGGAAAATATTTTAATGAAATCTTTACCGGGCAGTACAATAAAAAAGGTGCCGATGGCCAACGATAAAACAATTAAAATAATAACGGCATAGTTTTTCTTTAAATAATTCCACATATCGATACCTCTTGCTATTATTATACATTATTCTGATATGATATCAAGATGTTTTTATAATACCATCAGGTATTCTTAGTATTAATTTTATCGGTAAAAATGTTATAATAAATACGGTGATAAATATGAAAAAAATCTTTCAGGCGCAAAAACGCTTATTCGAGCGGGGTCTGACCCAAGGTTACCGTTTCCGAAAAGAAAAATTACTGCTATTAAAAACGGCAATCATCAACAATAAACAACATTTAATCAATGCCTTACACCAAGATCTTAATAAAAGCGAAACCGAAGCGATTCTCACAGAAATCGGTCCGGTCTTACAGGAAATCAACTTTTATCTTAAACATTTAAAAAAATGGATGCAACCGCAACCGGTAAAAACCCCTTTTATTTTAAAACCGGGAAAAAGCTATCGTTGGTTTGCTCCGCTTGGTCTTAATCTGATTATTTCACCATGGAATTATCCGGTCAATCTAACCTTTATTCCTTTAGCGGCGGCGGTAGCCGCCGGTAATACGGCAATTGTTAAAGTTTCGAGTTATTCACGCCATACGGGGCAAATAATCGCCAAAATCATAAGCGAAGCCTTTTCTTCCGATCATGTCGCCGGTTTTACCGGTCCGCGGACAGAAGCCGACTATCTTCTCAACATGGAATTTGACCATATTTTCTTTACCGGTTCCGCCGCGGTCGCCAAAATAATCAGCGAGAAAGCGGCACGCCACTTATCGCGGGTAACTTTGGAGCTGGGCGGGAAAAGCCCCGTCGTTATTGATGATACCGTCAATTTAAAAATCGCGGCAAGACGAATAGTCTTCGGCAAATTGATTAATGCCGGACAAACTTGCATCGCTCCCGATTATTTGATTTGTAAAAGCGAAATTCGGGATGAGGTTATAAAAGAATTAGTAACCGCACTAAAGGAAGCCTATCCCGCCGGGTTTCTCGATAACCTCGATTATCCGAAAATCATCAACGAAAAACACTATAACCGGCTATGCGAACTTATAAAACAACAAAAACCGCTTTTCGGCGGCGCCTTCCGTCAGCAAAAAATCGAACCCGCCCTTATCTTAGCCGATAATGATAGTCCTTTATTACATGAAGAGATATTCGGTCCGATTTTGCCAATCATAACCTATAATAACGAAGCGGAAATTAAAACCATCATCGACCGAAACCCTTTTCCGCTTGCTTTCTATTTATTTTCAAAAAATAATAAACTTAAAAAACAATTGCTCAGTACCATCCGTTTTGGCGGATGCTCAATAAACGATACCTTGAGTCATTTTATCAATAACCGTCTCCCTTTTGGCGGCATTCGCTTAAGCGGTCAAGGTTCTTATCATGGTTTTTACTCGTTTCGCACCTTCTCCCACGAAGCGGGAATTTACGAAAAGCATCATAAACGGGAAATCAAACTTAAATATCCCCCTTATTCTTCAAAAATTAAAAAAATAATCCGGAAAATATTCCTGCCAAAAAATAATAAAGCTTAACAAAACTTGTTTGTTTAAAATATATCCCTACTTTCCTCTTTCGCTTTTGCCGCTTTTTCCATAATGGCATAAATATCAAAATGGGGGGATTTTTCAAGGAAAATTAAATTTAAAAAGAGATAGGGGCAAAAAGTAGCGGAAAGGACGATTTGAAAAAGACTGCTGATGCCAAAATAAAACAAAACGAATATATTAATAAAAACCACCAAGATAAAAACAGCTAAAGTTTTATAAAATACTATTTTATCGATTTTTAAATAAGCAAAATTAAAGATCAAAAGCGTAACCGCACATGATATTGCCGAAACGCGGGCCAAAAAGTTATGCGTTTTGGCGGCCAGGGGAAACATCGACGGCGCAAAAGGTAAAAACACGGTAACCAGAATCGACAGGCAACTTAAAGCCAGATTGATTTGGAAAAGGATGCTTTTGGATCCGGTTAAAAAGAAAAGATAATTAAGGAAAGTAAAATAATACATTGCCATAATTATCCCCCAAAAAATAAGCGATTCAATGGCACCATAGCGAGAACCAATTTGCGAGAAAGTAACAATAATCAAGTCACCGCCGGGACCGTTAAGAGCAAACAAATAACTGTAAACGGGGATAATTAACAATCCGAAAATTCCAAAAAATATTTTTTTATAATAATGACTTTTACGATAATCCATAATCTCTACCTTCCCTTCTTTATTTGCTCTGCCCGTTTTAATAAATCTTCTTTTTGGTTTACAAGATGGCCCGATATTACCTCAGAAAGCAAGCATTCTAAAGCAAGCCTGATTCCGACTCCTTCTTGGTAACCAATATCAAGCAAATCCCGACCGCTGATATTTAAATCGCTGATCCGAAAATACTTCTTGTCTTGATAAATTCGGTTTAACTCTCTCTGGACCGTCCTTAATTCACCGCTGTCGGCGTTTTTTGCTTTTTCAAATGCGATGAGCAAAGCCGTTAAATCAATTAAATCGTCATACTCATATTGCAATAACAGTTCCGTTAATTGTTGTTCCCGAGCCGATAGCGGCAAGTAAAAATGGTCAATCAAAAATGTTACTTTTTTAATAAGTGCTTTGCTGTATTTAAGACGGCGCATAACCATATCGGTGGCACCGGCCAAGGGCCGAAAAAAGGCGGCAAGGCGAAGAATAAAATCATCCAAATAGGAGATTGCAAAAAGATAGGGGGTTGGCTCAATGTTATGATATTCAGGAAGAAAACATAATATAACCGGGAAATACTCGGATAAAACCTTGACGGCGCCGGAAGCGGCAAGAAGTTTATTAAATTCAACATTAATTCGTTCGTTTGAAACTTTTTCAATTAAATAAGCATTGGCAAATACCGCCTGTTTTGTGGCCGGTTCAATCGTAAACCCCAGTTCGGCGCCAAATCTTAATGCCCGCAATATCCGCAAAGGGTCTTCGGTAAAGCGCTCCTGCGGATTGCCGATTGCCCGGATAATTTTATTGTTCAAGTCAGCGATACCGCTCACCCGATCAATAATTTTTCGGTTATAAGCAAGAGCATTAATGGTAAAATCACGCCGCTGCAAGTCGGTATCAAGATTAGAAACAAACGTCACTTTTTTCGGACGACGAAAATCCTGATAATCTCCTTCGTTACGATACGTGGTAATTTCTAATTGATGATGATCAATAAAAACGGTAACCGTACCGTGTTTAATTCCGGTATCAAGCGTATAATAATTACCGAATACCGCTTTGACTTCCTCAGGCCGGGCATTTGTTGAAACATCATAATCATTGGGCTTCTTTTTCAATAAACAGTCCCGAACGGCACCGCCGACCACATAGGCTTCATAGCCGCTTTTTTCTAATATATTTATCGCTTTTTGTACATAAGCCGGTAATTCCATATCTCCCACCGCTTTCTAAGGCCGGTTTAATTTTCTTATATACTTATTTTAACATAAATTTAACTTTTTTTAAAGAAATAACTTTCAATTGATAGTGTCAATTTTGTTCTTTACTAAGAATTTTTTTTATTGATGATAAGCGGTTTTTATGATATAATAAACAAGTAGCATTTTTCCTATGACCTGACATTATTTATTTAACAGAGTGCAAACAAACTATTATACAAACTATTATAATTACAGAATTAATACATATAAAGGTGAGCACTATGAAAAAGACCTTGGATTTTATTAAAAGCCTTATAAAACACCGCGACAAAGCAATCAGTAAAAAGATGAAACATTTGCATCCTTACGATGTCGCGCAAATATTCGGACAGTTTAATCAAACGGAACGAAATTATCTTTATAATAATCTAATGCCGATTCAACTAGCCGATATTTTGTCATACCTTGATACCGTTCATACCATCAACTATCTAAAAGAAATCGGTACCGACAAGAGCGTACCGATTTTAGAAGAAATGTCAAGCGACGATATTACCGATATTTTAAATGAAATCGATGACGAAGATTTTCGGGCCATCCTTAGTAAGTTCAGTTCCGAATCACAAATAGAACTTGCTTATCTGAGAAAATATGGTGAAGACCAAGTCGGCGCCATTATGACAACCAACTATATCGCCGTTGAAAACGAACTCGATGTAAAAGAAGCAATGAAAATATTAATTCAGGAAGCCGAAGACAGCGAAACAATTGATCCAATATACATTACCGATAACGGGAAATTAACGGGAATGCTTAAACTTGTTGATTTGATTATTGCCCGCAGTCCCAAAAAAATTAAAGAACTTGCCGACGATAAAATTGTTTATGTAAACGTCGATGATAATGCCGCCGATGCCGTCGCAAAAATGGATAATTACGGATTGTCGGTCTTGCCGGTAATTGATCAAGAAAAGATGGTGGGAATTATCACCATTGACGATGCCCTTGATGTTATGGAAAAAGAGGAAACGGAAACCTACGGACAGTTTGCCGCCGTCACCATTGATGACGATAATATTCTTAAAGGTACGCTTCGACGGATTCCTTGGCTCTTAATCCTACTGATTCTCGGTATTTTTGTTTCCAGCATAATCAGTGTTTATGAAGATTTTCTTCGTCAGGTTACAGCCTTGATTTTTTTCCAAACCTTAGTTCTCGATATGGTCGGAAATATCAGTACTCAATCATTGGCAGTTTCAATTCGCCATTTGGTTCGCGATGACCTTAATACCGGACGCAAAATCTTTAAACATCTTTTCAAGGAACTGAAGGTATCGTTTATTAATGCCGCTATTTGCGGCTTAATGGCCTTTGCTGTCGCTTTATTAATGCTGACAATAAAACATGTCGATAACAAAACCATGATTGCTTTAGTCGTTGCTCTTTCCGTTTTAGTATCGCAAATTGCCGGCGGTCTGCTCGGCGCCTCAATACCGATTATATTTGCCAAGATAAAAATCGATCCGGCTCTCGCCTCGGGTCCTTTAATTACTACTTTGAATGATGTGGTCGCGGTTGTCGTTTATTTCAGTTTGGCCGCAGTACTGCTTAATTTGGTATAAGGGGGGACCGTTATGAATAAAGATATTATTAAAGAAATAATCGAAATGGCGGAAATTCAATCCGACCCCCGGATTATTTGTGATTGGCTCAAACAATACCATCCTTATGAGATTGCGGAAGCATTTACCGAATTGCCGGAAGACATTCGTCTTTCACTATATCAAGCCTTTACAAACGAAGATTTGGCGGAAATCATCTCTTATATTGAACCGGAAAAAGCCGCCGATTTCTTTGAAGAAGTCGCCAACCGCCAAATCGCCGGAATTATCGAGGAAATGGCTTCCGACGATGCCACCGACATCCTAAATAATCTCGATGACGATAAAAGACAAGCCATAATCAATCTTTTGGACCAAGAGACCCGAACCGATATCGAAAACTTGGCCTTATATAGCGAAGATGATGCCGGCAGTATGATGACCACCAACTATCTTACCGTTGAAAGTGGTAAGGACGTTAAAGATATCATGCGGGAAATCGTAAGAAACGCTCCCGAAGCCGAAACCATCAACACCACTTTTGTTATCGACAAAGGGGGAAAATTACTCGGTTCACTTGATTTAAAGAAAATAATCATTACAAAATCACCGTGTCCGGTCGATAATATTATGGATATTAATTTTCGTTACGGCAATGTTGATGATAATAAAGAAGATATTATTAAAATGATTCAAAATTACGATATCGATGTGCTGCCGGTCCTTGAAAAAGGAATTTTAAAAGGGATTATTACCGGGGATGACGCGATGGATTCGCTTGTGGAAGAGGCGGAGGAAGACTATGCCCGGTTGGGCGGTCTTACCGAGAGCGAAGAATTAGATGAACCGACGATGATATCCGTTAAAAAGCGTCTGCCCTGGCTGGCAATTTTACTTATTATGAATGCTTTTGTCGCCATTATCATTTCGGCTTTCGATTTTCTTTTTACTTATGAAAGCCTAACCGTACTCGTGATTTTTCAACCGATTATTCTCAATATGGCCGGAAACAGCGGCACGCAGACTCTGGCGATTACAATACAAAAAATAACAAAAAAACAGCTGGACAATAAAAATAAAATCAGAAAACATTTAGGAAAAGAAACGATCCACGGGTTAAGTCTTGGTCTTACTTTCGGGCTCCTTGCTTTTTTTCTGTCGGCAGCTATATTATTTTTGGCCAAAGATTTCAGTATACCGGTTTTTAAGGTTAGTTTTATTGTCGCTGTCTCAATATTAATATCCTTAACGGTCGCCAATCTTTCCGGGGCTTTAATTCCAATAACATTTGATAAGATGAAAATTGACCCGGCGGCCGCCTCCGGACCCTTTATCACCACCGTTATCGATATTATTGCCATTTTAATCTACTTTACCTTAGCAACGGTTTTAATCTATTTGCAGCTCTAATGATATAGTATAAAAACGCCAATTTCTCCAATAATAATAATTAGGAGGTTATACTATGGTTCAACTCAATCAAAAAGAAACGATGCTGCTTAAGGATTTAAAAAGTCATGAAGAATTATGCGTAAAAAAATACGGCAAAGCCGCCAATGAAACCCAGGATCAAGTTTTAAAACAACTTTTTACCCAACTCGGTCAAACCGAACAGCAACACCTTAATACCGTTAATCAAATTATCGGCGGACAGATTCCCAATATGGGAACGCAAAGCGGCAGTCAAAAAATGACCGATTTAAAATCGAACACAGCCAGTCAAGCTGATTTTGATTTATGCAAAGACTTACTTAACACGGAAAAATATGTGTCAGCTACTTACAATACGGCCATATTTGAATTTACCAATCCGCAAATTCGTTCCATATTAAATCATATTCAAAAAGAAGAACAGGAACACGGCGAACAAATTTACTACTACTTACAACAAAACGGCGGCTATCAACAATAACCCCAAACTTAAAGCCTTTATGGCTTTTTTTATTAGATACTTGGATTTTCATTAAAAAAATAATATAATATATTCTAGTAAATAAAGGAGGAGATATTTTGGATTTTCTAAAAAAAATGAATGTATCGGTACATCTTGAGGATGCCGCGGAAAGACGGTGGCTTCGAAAAAAGGTAGAAAAGGAAAAACCCCTAGCGCTTAATCAAACTTCGATTAGCGGAAAGGGCGTTCTTACCAAAACTGACGGCGGCTTTATGATTACAACCAATGCCGAAGCCGATGATACCAATACCAGGATTATCAGTGCGCTTCGGCTTAATTTCAACAAAGAAGATTGGCGTGAATATAACCGTGTTTCCGTTTTTATTTATCCAGAAGCGGTTGGGTTTCAAAATTTCTATTTTCATTTTACCTTAACCAACCACGGCGATAAACCGCAAGGGCATGCCCCCAGTCTTATCCCCAACGAGTGGAATCATCTTGTCTGGGAAATTGACGATATCACCCGCGATAAAATTGAAAGCCTCAGTATCGGACCGGTCCTTCTCGGATGTCCCTCCGAAGCTTTACCAGATGTAAAATTTTATTTTAAAGATATCACCCTTCAAAAAGTTCAGGCCGATTATATTGAAGGTTGGGATCTCGATAGGCGGATTGCTTTCTCCCATGCCGGTTATTTCCGACAAGCCGAAAAAACCGCATTAACCCAAAAAGCAAATAATAATTATTTTGAAGTTATCGATTTAAGCGATATGCGGCGCCACCGTTATCCCGTTAAAAAAATCACTACCAAACTTGGTTCCTATTGCAAGTTGGATTTTTCTGAATTATCCAAACCGGGACGCTATCAGCTGTCGCTTGATGAGCGAATAACCCCCCAATTTGAAATTTCCGATTTTCCCTATCAATCGGCCTTAATAAAAAGCATCGCCTTTCTTAAAACCTTACATTGCGGCGACGATGTACCGGGCGTTCATAGCCCCTGTCATCTTAATTGCTATACCTTTCATCCCGACGGCCGGATGGTGCCCAATCATGGCGGCTGGCACGATGCCGGCGATGTTTCCCAATTTGAAATCTGTACGGCGGAGATGGCTTATGCCGTTCTTGAAGTTGCGGAAAATTTAAAAACCGATTCCCCATTAAGGGGAGAACTCCTTAAAGAAGGTAGGTGGGGCATTAATTGGCTGCTCCGAACCCGATTCGGTGACGGTTACCGGGCAATGGCTGTTCTTTATTCGATTTGGCGCAAAAACATCCTCGAAGGAATCGATTCCTTCTCGCGAAAAAGTGTTGCGGAAAACGGCCCCTTTGAAAACTTCTGTGCCGCCTCCGCCTTGGGAAAAGCCGCTCGGTTATTTAAAGACGAAGACCGCGTATTTAGCGACTGGTGCCGGCGCGCGGCGGAGGAAGATTTCTGGTTTGGCGTTGCCGGCAGAAAACAAGGCCTCTATACAAAAAGGTGGGGACCGGGAGCCGCTTCACAAGTATGCGGTCACGGGGCCATTGCCGCGGCCGAACTTTATCTTTTAACCGGCGATATACGCTATTGCGCGCAGGGTGCCGAATATGCAAATACCACCCTGGCCTGTCAGGCCCAAACCTTACCGCCTTGGGAAAAGCCGCTTCGGGGTTTCTTTTATAAAGAACCCGATCATAAAGAGATTCTAAATTACGAGCATCGCGGTCATGAGCAATCACCGCTATGCGGTTTACTCCGAATGTATGAAGTTGCCGCCGGCCATCCCGACTCTGAAGCATGGCTGGAAGGCATTAAACTGTACCGTGAATATATTATCAAGACTGCGAGCCTCGTCACCCCCTACAATCTTCTGCCGGCCTATATTTATGATATTACCAAACTCAATCTAAACGATCATACGATTCCGAAAAGCCATATTACGGAAGATGAAGCAAAAGAATCCTTAAAAGCCCAAGCCGTAACCGGAATCCGGTTGGCAGATAACATTTATCTTCGGCGGTTTCCCTTAGCCATCCAACGACGCGGTTTTCATGCCACCCTGCTAAGCAAAGCCAAAGCCGTATCGGCAATCGGAAAACTCCTAAACGACCAAGATCTAATCCGAATTGCTCTAGACCAGCTGGAATGGATACTCGGCAAAAACCCCTTCGCCGCCTCGACAATGTACGGAGAGGGATACAACTATCATCCCCTTTATGTCGCCTTTTCCGGTCAAATGATCGGAGCGCTGCCGGTCGGTATTAAAACCCGGGCCAATAATGACGCTCCTTATTGGCCGACGGGAAATGGGGCCGTGTACAAAGAAATATGGGGGCATACCACCGGAAAGTTTTTGGCGGTTTTAGCGGACATTATTGCTTATTATCATAAATTATAAAGTTTATGAATCGAGTAGAGGCTAATCGCTTTCCGCCAGTACTTTGCGCTCCTCTCACGGTTTGCACCTTGCGGTTGACTATATGGTTTCGGCAAATTCTCCATTAGGGACTTTCACCCATTAGCTAAATATCATGCCCGTCACACTTAAAAAAAGTCGCTGCTGTTAGCGACTTTTTGTTTTTTATGTTAAAAGAAAATCAAAAATGCACCGGCGGCAATAGCAGACCCGATTACTCCGGCGACATTCGGTCCCATCGCATGCATCAACAAATAATTATCGGGATCTTCTTTTTGTCCTTCCAATTGAACAACCCTTGCGGCCATCGGGACAGCACTGACACCGGCGGCTCCTATCATCGGATTAACTTTTCCTTTTGTTAACCAGCACATGAGTTTTCCGAAAAGAACGCCGCTCGCCGTCGCTATAGAAAAAGCAACAACGCCTAAACCGAGAATCAATAAGGTATCTACCGTTAAAAACCGGTCGCCGGTCGCCGTCGCCCCGACGCTGACTCCCAATAATATCGTTACAATATATAATAAAGAATTAGCGGCAGTTTCGGTTAATTTCGGAACAACCCCGGATTCTTTAATAAGATTTCCGAGCATCAGACAACCAATTAAAGCAGCACATGACGGAACTAATAACAATACCAGTAAGGCAACAGCAATCGGAAAGATAATTTTTTCTATTTTGCTAACTTCACGCAGTTGTTCCATTTTAATTTGGCGCTCGCGTTTAGTGGTAAGCATCCGAATAATGGGCGGTTGAATAACCGGCACTAAAGCCATATATGAGTAGGCGGCAATGCTGATGGGTCCCAGCAAATCCGGAGCTAATTTATTGGTTAAGAAAATAGCCGTCGGTCCGTCCGCACCGCCGATAATAGCTATCGAAGCGGCTTCAAAGCCATTAAATTGCGGTAAAAGGATGGCTACCAAAAAAGTTATAAAGATACCAAATTGCGCCGCGGCCCCTAATAAAAGACTTTTGGGGTTAGCAATCAACGGACCAAAGTCGGTAGTCGCCCCGATACCTAAAAAGATCAAAGCGGGATAAATACCGAGTTTAACTCCTTGATGTAAATAATATATTAAACCGCCCGCCTCTGTTACTTTACCATCGGCAATAGTGGGGGGACTCATTAAATTGGCAAGGGGAAAATTACTTAAAAACATTCCGAAGGCAATTGGAATTAATAAATAAGGTTCAAACTTTTTGAAAATAGCTAAATACATCAGTATAAAAGCAATTAAAATCATAACTGCGTTTTGCCAATTGCCACATACAATTTCTTTAATCCCGGTAGAATTCCAAAATTCTTTTAATACTTCTATCATATTTACACCTTCAAATTTTCTTCATTTTATTATTCTTGATCGATTCTTTTAATTGAAACCAGTTTGGTATCTTGCTTGGTTTCGGCATTGTAATCAATGGTGGCAACTAAAGCTGCAACCTGCATGTCTTCGTCCATATCTGCCCAATTTACACTTTTACTTGACGCTTCGCTTATTGTGGGTGATTTCTCTTTTGTAAATTTAAAATACTTAAATATTGAAATGGTAAACATTAAGAACAATAAAATCAGAAAAACCAAAGACATTGAAAACAATGTTATCAGTAACGCCTCGGGAAAATTGCCGCTATTAAACTCCTTGCCGTCATAAATGGCTAAAAACATAATAAATTTCACCTTCTTACTTTTTATATACTTATCTTAAAAGTCTGAATATAACTTGTTATATTTTATCACTTTTTATCACAAATTTCAACTCCAATGTTTTCCCGACAATATGATTTTTATTTGTTTTTTATTCTTTTTCATTTGATATTATTAAAAAAATGCAAAAACAAATACCTGGGAAAATTAGATTCGTCTTGGACTATCATTTGGAAAAAAGGCTGTGCTGCTGACAATTCAAAGATTAAAATAGTATATGCGTATTTTCACCTTTATTTTAATTGGTAAATAACAAAAAACGCATAACTAGTCTAAAACTCGTCATACGCTTGGTGCACTCCTATGGGGTTAGCTGACGGGTTAGGACACCCAAGTTGCCCCTCTTGATTAACAAGATTCACCCCAATAATTGGGTTCCCCACTCTTTTGTCGGATTCGGAGATATCTTGTAATTATCATACCAAATCAGGACTTAAAAGTCAATGATCAATAAAAAAATGAGTTAAGCGGATGGCTTGGATAAATAAATAAGTCATTATTTCGGTTGTTCGCCTTTTCTAATTGTTTAACTCAAAATTGCAATAAGTTTATATGTCTTTTCGCAAAACAAAGGATCTTCATTTTGCCCGATATTTTAAAAAATACCGCTGAAACTAATGTTGGTAACACATTCTGTTTGCTTAGCGGTATTTTTCTTAAAAGGAGCCACTCCTATAAAAGAGGTGTTTCTTGTGATTCCTCAGCATCGGTATCCAATCTTTCTTCATGTTCTTTATCGGCAACTCCCTCTAAATCTTCAATCATAACCGGTTCTTTAATAATTAAGATTATTTGTTCGGGATTATCTAATATATTAATCCCTTCTTCAACAACGATATCTTTAACATAAACCGCATCATTAATATCAAATTCCGATACATCAAATTCAAAATTGGCAACGCCCATTGTTGCCGGATATTCGGCTTTAACGGTTTGCAGGACAAATTCAACAAATAATTTCTTGTCTTCAATTACCTCTCGTCCCTTAATAATAACGGGAATGTCGGCAGTGATCAATGAATCCTTAGAAACGCGGACTAAGTCAAAGTGGGTAATTTTATGGTTGCTTAACAGTTCATATTGAAGATCCTTAATATACACTCTCTGCCCCTTTCCGTTTAATTCAACAGCAAAAACAAGGCTTTGACCAAATTGCTTGTACGCTGAAATCAATTCTTTTTCATCGACTTGAATCGAAATACTCGGAAAATCTTTTCCGTAAATTACACCCGGTACTATATTGTCTTGGCGCAATTTTTTTACCGGTAATTTTCTTGGTTTTAAAATCATTTCAAAAACCCCTTTCAATAATAAATTATAGTTGTTTATTATAATTATATCATAAATTTGTGTTTTTGTCTATTTGTCCTTATTTTTAGTTTTTGGTAATTTTATTATCAAAACATTTTTTTTACTGTTGATTATATTAGGAAAACGATATATAATAGAATATAGCATATCATGCCTAGGGAGACTACAAAGTATGACTAAAAAAATCAAGATAAAAAGGATAAGCGGGCTAATCAGTTTATTTGTTATCATAATAATAGCCCTTTCCGGATGCGACTTTTTTTATGATTTAATCGATTTTTTTGATAATAACGACCAATATACACTGCTGCCGCTCGAGGAATATTATAAAGAGGCCGAAGGCTTGGACGGCGATCAATTAAGCGACTTTCTTACGGAACTCATCGGCTCCAATGTCAAGGGATTAAGTTATGCGGAAGCAAAAAGCGCATTGGCGGAAGCCGATTGTGATCCAAACGATCCGACTAAAGTTATCACAATTTATTCTCGGGATCGGGTCAATGCCAAATGGGACAGTACCAGTTGGCATCGTGAACATGTCTGGCCTAATTCGCGGCTGGGCGTTAGGCGGGTCGGGGAAAGCGAAATTAACCAGGCAAGCGATCTCCATAACTTAAGAGCTATTGTACCGCGCGTTAACAGCAGTCGGGGGAATAAAGTATTTTCTAATGAAACCGCTGCCGATACTTATTATCCCGGAGATGAAGATAAAGGTGATGTTGCAAGAATCTTATTTTATATGGTAATCCGTTATCCGGAATTAAGTTTGGTCAATGAAGTTTTACCTAATGATCCGGAAACCAATTATACACCGGAAGGAGCAAAAATGGCTGTCCTATCATGCTTGTTAATGTGGCATCAAGAAGACCCGCCCGATGACTTTGAACGAAAGCGCAATGAAGTGATTTACAAATGGCAAAATAATCGTAATCCTTTTATTGACCATCCGGAATTTGTGGCAATGATATTTGGCGATTAGAAAGATTAACTGGACCAGGAGGGAAACAATGGAAAAAATAAATATGCCGGCTGGGATCTATTATATCGGTGACCCTTGCATTATAATCAAAGGAAACCCCGGCTATCAATGGATTGAAAAATTATGGGCACTTTTTTATGAACTCAATCACAAAGCTGCCTTTCTTGAAATCGACGGCGTAAAAATCTTTATCGGGCTCACCTACGGCGGTGATGGCGTTTATGACGGCATTACCGTGGATACCGGTACAATTTGCGTTATCGGAGTCGATAATCTTCAAAACGACGAACGATTTAATTTTGGTAATCTTAATATTAGAGGGGCAAAATTCATCACCTCAGATAAAACCTTTACCGTATCCTATCAGGAAGGCGATTTTTTGATAGGCGATTTCTTTACGATAATAACAAAGTTTTAAAAACCGTCGGTCAAACCGGCGGTTTTTTAGATGTCAAATATGCTTTATTCTTTTTACCATTTTTCCAATAAATTTTTTATAGTTACCGCCGCATCGCCCAAAGCCAACCATACACCTTCTTTTCTTTTGTATAAAGGATTGTCAACTCCGGCATAACCCGGTTTTAAATCATAATTAAAGATTACGATATTCGGACAATGATCGGCGTTTAGAATCGGCATTCCCGATATCGGCGTTCCGTCCGTATCGCGGGCCGCCGGATTTACAACATCATTGGCCCCGACTATAATTGTTAAGTCGGCGGCGGCAAATTCATTATTGATATCGGCCATTTCATATAAATCTTCATAATCAACATCGGCCTCGCAAAGCAGAACATTCATATGACCCGGCATTCGGCCGGCCACCGGATGAATCGCATATTTAACGGCGGCCCCATTTTCGCTAAGGCGGTCGGCCAAAGCTTTCACCAAATGTTGGGCTTGCGCAAGGGCCATTCCGTATCCGGGAACAATAATAACTTTTTTTGCCGTTTTCAAAACGGTTATCGGAACGGCGGTTGAGCTTTCTTCCAAATCGGTTTGAGGTAGCGCCGATACTTGACTTTTTCTTATAGCGGTTGTTTTACCGAGTAATATGGTCCAAAGACGGCGGTTCATCGCTTTACACATGATTTGAGTCAAAAGCAAACCCGAAGCACCGACAATGCCGCCGACGGCAACAAGCAATACATCTTTAATCGCCAAACCGGCAATCGCTCCGGCCACACCGCTTAAACTGTTAAGGAGCGATATTGTAATCGGCATATCCGCCCCGCCGACCCGGACGGTAAAAACCAAACCAAATAATGCGGCAATCACGACCAACGCAACGGCATTTAAACTCGGTATGGTATTATGGCCGGAAAAAGTCCCAAAAATAATAGACGCGATTAACACTGAAAATAACCCGACAGTAATTATCGTATGAAAAGGTAAGATAATCGGTTTTTGTGATATTAATTTATGAAGTTTACCCGCCGCAACCATACTGCCGAAAAACGTTACCGTTCCGACGGCAATCGCAAGCAGTGCCGTAATTTTACTGAAAAGGTCGGAATCCGTACCGATACCGAGATAAGCAAAAAAACCGACGATAGCGGAAGCGGCTCCGCCGACCCCGTTTAAAAAAGCAACCAGTTGTGGCATTTCAATCATTTTGACCCGGACAGCCAAATAATAACCGATAAGAAAGCCGACGGCAATACCGATATATAAAATCCAAACCGGTATAATATCATATTTTACCAAGGTTAACACAATGCCAAAAGCAATCGCCAAAGCGCTTAAAAAATTACCGAAGGCAGCGGTCTTAACTTTACTCATTAAGTAAATACCGGTCAGCACAATTACCGCCAGTATTCCACAAACAATATAATAAACGGTATCGGTAATCGCAACCATGAACACAAGATTAATCATGATGCTTCTCCTTTTTGGTAAACATCCTAAGCATTCGGTTGGTAACGACAAAGCCGCCGGCGACATTAATCATTGCAAGCACAATGGCCAAGGCACCGAAGATATATCCAAAAAGGGGAGAAGGCGAATGGATGGCGGCGGCCGTTGCCACTAATGCTCCAAGAATGGTTACCCCGGACAGAGCGTTCATTCCCGACATCAGCGGCGTATGTAAAAGACTCGGTACGCGATTAATTATAAAATATCCAACAAGCGCCGCCACAATAAAAACCACTAGTAAAATACCCTGTATCGAATCCATGTTTTCCTCCTAGTATCATAAAAGGCCTGAATCGGCCTCTTTTTATTGACTTGCTCCCATCGCTTCGAGGGCCCCGGCATGAAGTATTTTTCCGTCTTTAGTGACAAGAATCGAAGCGACAATTTCATCGTTGATATCCAATTCAATTTTATCTTTTTTCGTAATATAAGTAAGCAAATTGTAAACATTATGAGCGAACATCCAAGTTGAACTGGTGGGAATCATACCGGGGATATTTTTAATACCGATAATCATAACACCATGGCGGATCTCCTTCGCGCCCGGCGGCGTGATTTCGCAATTCCCGCCCTGGTCAATTGAAATATCGACGATACAACTGCCCGGCATCATCGCCTTAACCATGGTTTCGGTAACAATAATCGGGGACAGTTTACCCGGAACAAGGGCGGACAAAAAAACAATGTCGGCTTGAGCGATTTTCTCTTCAAGATTTTTTCTCTCAACTGTTAGCCATTCTTCAGAAAGACTGCTTGCGTATTTCCTGTCGGCACTGACGGCGACGGCAGCCGGGACACCTAAATCAATGATTCTTGCCCCCAACGATTTTGCCTGTTCACAAGCTTCAGGCCGGATGTCGGCGGCATACACGGCGGCACCCAAACTCTTGGCGGTGGCGACAGCCCGCAATCCGGCAACTCCGGCACCGACAACAAGAACGGTTGCCGGTCGCAACATTCCGACGGCGCTGGCCATCGGCGGAACGAATTTCGAAATTTCATCAATCGCCATAATCATTCCTTTATAACCGGCACAGGCACTCATTGACGATAAAGCATCCATTGTTTGGGCCCGGCTAATCCGCGGAACACCGTCTAAAGTTAAACCGATAATTCCTTTTTCAGCCATCCTGGATACAAGCTCATGATTGGCCGGGGCCGCCGGATGAATAAATGTAATTAGGTATTGACCGGGATGCATCATATCAATTTCGTGTTTGTTTTTATTATGATTAAACCGCGGTTCTTTAACTTTCAATATAACTTCGGCCCGTTCATAAATAGCCTCCGGATCATCAACCAATATCGCCCCCGCTTCCAGATAAGCATCATCGGAATAAAATGATGCATCTCCGGCTTTCGTCTCAACCAGGACCGCGGCTCCGGTTTCAACCATTTTTTTTACGGTTTCCGGGGTGCCGGCGACTCGGCGTTCGCCTTGCATTATTTCTTTTAAAATCCCAATAATCATATTCTCCTCCATTATTAATAACATTTTATTGGCGGGCTTTTTTTCCGCCATAAAACCTCAAATTATTATAACATAGAAAAAGGCAAATATTCAAGCGTTTTCATATTATTTTAGTTTTTTATGTTCCCCAATCGATTGGTTTATGGAAGCCGTTTTTAATGAAGTCTTAAGAACCGGATGCTTTTTTTTATTCTTATCCGAAAAATCGATTAATTTTTTTTTATCGTTTCATTTCATCATAACCGGATTGATTAAGAAATCTTGCCGAATCCCATCAGCTCGATGCCGCAATTTTAACATGGACTTTTATTCGTCTTGCGCCAAGCGGTTCTTTAGAAAATTGTAACTGTCTTCCAACATTTCCGCTGTTGACATATGACCGGTATTATAGGCTTTAAATATAACCTTTTCATTTTTAAGTTTTTCGTTTAATTGTTTGCTATAGACCATCGGTACAATTTTATCTTCAGTCCCGCCGGTCATAAATATATTTTTTCCCTTAAGGCGATGATAGTTAAGGAGAGGATCTTCTTCGCGATAACTTTGAAGATTAATCAAGAAATAATCGTCACGATTAAAACCATACAGTTGCTGCTTAAGCTCATAAAAATCGCAAAACGACGGAGAACCAAGGATACTGACCAGCGAATTTACTTCTTCCATAATTGAAGTAAGATAAAAAGCCGTCGCCGCCCCCATCGATACGCCGTAAGCGTAAACGGGAAATGTTTTAATATCCGAATAGTTTTTAAAATATTTATGATATAAATATTTTATTTCCTTAGCGGTTCTGATAATAATATTGATAATATCACAATGCTTCCGGGCATTGTCCCAAGCAGCGAAAAACTCCGGTGACCGTTCACCGTGTAAATAAGCATCACCGGCAATAACAAGAAAGCCGATTTCGGTTAAGGCGGCGGCCCGTTCGCCGATGCCGCTATGGCGCTCGCCGGTAAAACCGTGAAAGAAAAACAATAAACGTTTCGGTTTAATTTCTTTTCTTTGATAAACCGTGAAAGGTATACCTTCTAATATTATTTCTTTTGTAATCATATCTTTCCTCCGGGAAAATTATAACACAGCTTCAAATAAATGTATAGTTATAATTGTAATTTGGGGTTGCGTTGTGATATAATTAATGCAAGGTGATTAAAATGTGTGGTCGTTTTGCGATTGCCGCAAGCAAACAAGAAATGCTCGGATATTTACAGGAATACTTTAATATATACGATCCAGAAACAGAATATCAACTGCCCCGATATAATATCGCCCCCAACGAGCAAATTCCCGCGGTTATTTTCGACGGGACACAATACCGATTCAGGCTGTTTAAATGGGGATTTATCCCGGGGTTTGCGAAAACGGACCGGGGTTCTTTTCAGATGATAAACGCCAAAGCGGAAACCATTACGGAAAAGAATGCATTTAAAACCGCTTTTCAAAAAAACCGTTGTCTAATTCCCATTTCCG
>JALOBF010000168.1 GCA_023228385.1 Bacilli bacterium | reverse complement strand
GGCTTTTCGCAATAAACAATTGGCATCGATAATATCAGTTTCTGCCGCACCGATTGTTGCTTTATGCAGTTCGGATGTATCTAAAATATTAATAACTCTGTCATATCTTTGTTTTAAATGACTCATGCTGGGAAGACGGAACGCTTTTATCATGACTTGGTTGTTATTATCGATTAAACGAAAAGGAACAATATCAACAGTCTTTCGATAAGGTACGTTATTAATATTTTCAACTAGGTGCATAAAGGTATTCGGTTTTAAGCCGCAACCTAACATGCATATTTTCGCATTGTATTTCAGCATTAAATAAAACGGAGAATTATATCCCAAGGTTATATCATCAATATGATGTTTACCGGTTAATTCTTCCGCATTTTTTCCCCAAGCCGCAACCGAGTGAATCGGATTTAAACTTCGATATACATCCGGCATCTTTCTGAAAGTCTCAGAAACGATGCCGACATCTGAGGGGGTAGTATTGATTGCAAATACCGGATTATGTTTATTGACGGTTTTATAAGTGAGGGTCGGAATTAAAAGATTTCCTTCTTTTGTTATCACTTCTTGTAACGCATTTATTAATAATGTCGGAGTTATTTTCGATAAATTTAAAGATTTAAACGATGAATGCAATATGACGGTCATTCCTTTGGTAATTCCGGCTTGATGAATATCGATAATTAATTGTTCGTATTGTTTATTCATTTGAATTCCCTCTTTAATTAAAGGCCCTATATCGACATGTCCCTTATGATTTCGCCGATCCGATACCGATATTTTTTTAAATACGCTCAATGCCCGTAATGTATTAAAACGGTTAACCAATTTATTTATAATATTGCGAACCGCTTCGAAAAAAGCGGCTTGGCCCCAACGATTAATTTTAAAAAAATAGCTTAAATTCCGGCGGAGGTAATCGTCATACTAACCTGTTTAGTACCGAAAAAACTGAATCATTCATAAACTCTTATTGTATAATCGATACTGTCAATGTGATATTCACTGCTGACATCATAAGCGGCAGCAATACTGCCTTGCATAACCGTTATTTCCAACTTATAATTCCCCGTTATATCCTTTTTCAAATTGCGCCGGCACCAATCTTCCATTAATAAAATATGTATATATGGATAAATATAACAAAATATAACATCCTACTATTTAATATAAGCCATTTATATTAAAATAAAAACAATCAGATGAAAACGATAAAAAAGAAAGCTAAATAAGCAAGTCAATATAATCGGTTTAATTAATTATGATAATACTTTTTATTATCCAACAATCGCCAGTCCATTTATAAGTTAAAAATTTACACATCCGTATTTTTTGACTGTTATTGTCTATAAATTTTCACAGCACTTTTTATATTTTTTGCCGCTGCCACAAGGGCAGGGCTCATTTCTTCCAACTTTATCGGCCTTATATGGCATATTAATTACAGGAGTTTTCCTAGATGACTTTTCAAAAAGCTCCATTTCTTCCCGCAGTTCATCGGCTTTTTCATTTTGATTTAATTCCACATATATATCAATAGCTTCCATAAGAACATCTATTTTATCACGGACATCATTTCTCTCGACAGCTTTTCTGATGATTTCTTCCGCTTTAGTATAATCCGGTTTTGTCTTTTTTGTACCAAAGCTATAACCGCGGGACCATCCGATGTAGCCCCATCCCCAGGTTGGATCTTCATCAAGCCACTGACTAAAAAGTTCGTCACCCTTCTTTTTGTCTCCGAGTTCAAAATATGATGTGGCTATTGCTCTTTTTGCATTCTCGATAATTAGTTTCTCATTCCGACCACAAAATTTAATCATCTCATGGCAATACTTAATTCTTTTATGAAAATATTCCTTTTTTTCAAGTCCGGCATTGTAAAGTTCCAACTCAACATCTTGTATATAATTGGATAAAAACTCAGACCATTTATACTTATTTTGAAGTAACTGTAAATCTTCAATTCTTTCCGTGGCTAGTATATTCTTAATTTCCTCCCAGGCACTAAGCCATGCATCACAAGCCTTAACTGAATGGCCACTCTCAAAATAATTATATCCTAACATAATCTTTTCATCTGCTATTTGATATCTGTTCATGATAAATACCTCCTCTTTTTTTAGTAGGGTCAAAAACATGATGTTTTGACAACCCCTTTTTTATTTTCACAACTTACTAAAGTTGATTACATTATTTGACCTTTTTTGATAAACCAATATAAAAATACTCTTTGTAAATTTTCTAATGTTTTGCTTTACTTCCTTGATATGCTAGAAGCTGCTGACAAGTCTCATGACGCCATTAATGCGCTTGCGAGTAATCCCGAATTAGTTAGTTTAATCCAAAATGGCGGTGATAACATGGAAAAACTAACAAAAACAATAGGTCCCATAGCTTCTGATATTTCAAGAAAAGAGGCATGGGCAAAAGCAAAATCGGACAGTATAAAATTAACTATGATGGTTGCTGCCCCGATTGTGGGACCCCACGCGAGTATTTATACGATAATGTGGTTTCTTGTTATGTGAATGCCGGTTGAGATTAGTGCAATGCAGGAACAGTCGAATATCCAATCAAAATGGTTAAAATTAATTGAACTTGGCTATAAAACAAGATTCTGTGATTCGGCGGCGGAATTTCTACAACACAAACGTTATTGAGTAAATTCAGGGCCTTTTTTCATTTTGTGACATAGGATACCCAAGCGCCGAATCTTTGCATGATTTATTAGACACTACCAATTAAACATCATTTATCGACATGTCCATCATGGTTTCGTAAATCTGATACCGATATTTTTTAAATATTCTCAATGCCCGTAATGTATTAAAACGATTGGGCTTCCCCGTTTTGTCATAACGAAAATGTCTCGCTCGGGGTAAGGGTGAATCCGTCAGTAAACAACCGTTACGACGAAATCTTTGTTCAAGCAGATCCAATGCTTCTTCCATACGGGGGTCATATGGCACATCAAGTTTTCTCAAGCAATCAAGAGCACGTAAAATATCGTAGCGCCAGCCATAGGGAAAAGGAAATTTAAGCATACTCGGCTCAATAATTTCACCGGTACGAACTGATCTAAAAAGGTGTTTTGATAAGATGTAATTCGCCGCCGGTTGAATACTTGCTTTAATTTCATCTATGCGATAGGTATAACCATAATGGATATATGAACTCCACGAATCTAAT
>JALOBF010000167.1 GCA_023228385.1 Bacilli bacterium | reverse complement strand
TGTTATATCTTTACTCATTGTTTTGATATTTCGCCGAACAAAAACCAATATTCGCGATGCTTTTTTGGAAACGCGTATTGATATAAATAATTCAATTAATAACGCAATTACCGGATTGGGAAATATTCTATCGAAATCCCAAAGCGATAATAACGAGTTGATGATTAAATCAATTACCTCGCTTTTTAAACAGTTAACCGACAGCGATACTAAATTCTCTTTGGAAACGGAACAGAAACTTGAAAATATCCGTACCGGTTTGGATAAATCATTGGAAAGTATTCGCAATACAATGGAAAATTCAATGGTCCGTTTGCAAAATGAAAACACTAAAAAACTTGATGAAATCCGCAATATGGTTGATGAAAAACTGCAGAAGACTTTGGAAGATCGGATTTCAAAATCGTTTAAATTGGTCAGCGAACGGCTTGAAGAGGTTTATAAAGGATTGGGGGAAATGCGGACGCTTGCCGACGGTGTGGGGGATTTGAAGAAAGTATTGACTAATGTAAAAACGCAGGGAATTTTGGGCGAAATTCAATTGGGAAATATCTTAGAACAAATTCTTACTACCGATCAATATGTCACTAATTTCCCGACCAAAAAAGGCAGCGCCGATCGGGTTGAATATGCGGTTAAATTGCCCGGCGATGATGAACCGGTATACTTACCGATTGATGCTAAGTTTCCGCTTGAAGATTATCGGCGCCTAATCGATGCCTATGATAATTCCGATTCGACCGCAGTCAAGGCGGCCCAAAAGGAATTGGAAAGAACCTTAATAAGCAAAGGTCGCGATATCAGCCGTAAATATATTGACGTTCCTCATACAACCGAGTTTGCGATTATGTTTTTGCCGATTGAAGGACTTTATGCTGAGGCGGTAAAAACCGGGGTTGTCGAGACCTTACAAAATGAATACCGGATTAATGTTGCCGGTCCAACCACGATGGCGGCTTTACTTAATTCCTTGCAAATGGGATTTAGAACCTTGGCTATTCAGAAGCACAGCGGTGAAGTATGGAGAATTTTAGGTGGAGTCAAAACCGAATTTGAGAAGTTCGGTAAAGTTCTTACCGAAACCCAAAAACGGATTAATCAGGCCAACGAACAGCTTGATAAATTAGTCGGCGTCCGGACGCGAAAAATTCAAAAACAATTAGAACAAATTATATCCTTACCGGAACTTGAAACAAAAGTGATTTTGCCGCCGACCGATGACGACGATACCGATGACGAATAATTCAGGAGGTGATAAAGTGAAAAAGGTTGTAAAAATCGGCGGTATGACCGGCGAGCATTGTGTGCGCCGGATCGAAAGGGCTCTGAACAGTCTTGACGGCGTTGTTGTAAAAGTAAGTTTAAAAGATAAAAGAGCAACCTTAAGCCTAAGCAAAGAAGTAGAAGACAAAGTAATTATTGATGCAATTGAAGATGCCGGATACGATGTTATATCAATAAAAAAAGGATAAAAAAAAAGAGTATGTTTTATTACTCTTTTTCTTTTTTCAACTCCAGTATTTCTTGTTTTAAAGTTGTTATAATTTCATCGGCTTTAATCCGCCGCATAATCGCGCCCTTTTTAAAAAGCAAGGCACTGTCGCTACCGCCGGCGATACCGATATCAGCTTCCCGGGCTTCACCGGGGCCGTTGACGGCACAGCCCATTATCGCAACTTTAATATCGAGATTGCCGAGGCTTTCGAGAAATTGTTCGATTTCGGCGGCAATCGGCTGCATATCGTATTGAATTCGTCCGCAGGTCGGACAGCTGATTAATACCGGCTTTTTATATAATCCGAATGTTGCGAGTAATTCTTTTGCCGCTTTAATTTCTTCAATCGGATCGGCGGTTAACGATATCCGAATTGTATCGCCGATGCCTTCGTTAAGAAGTATTCCTAAAGCCGCCGCCGAGCGAATTGTTCCGGAAAAACGTGTCCCGGCTTCGGTTAGCCCGATATGTAAGGGATAAGGGAACCGCATTGCTGCTTCTTTGTAAGCATTAACGGTAACCAGCGGATCGGTGGCTTTTAGCGAAAGAACGATATCGGTGAAATTAAGCAACTCGAGTATCTGAATATGACGTTCGGCGCTTTTGATAAGAGCGCCAACCGGATTATCCCGATATAAGGGCAGCAGTTCTTTTTCCAACGAACCGGAATTAATGCCGATTCGAATCGGAATATTCTTTTCTTTGCAGGCATCAACAACCATTTTTATTCGGGCTTGGTCGCCGATGTTACCGGGGTTAATCCGCAATTTATCGATGCCTTGCTTAATGGCTTCCAGTGCCAAGCGATGGTCAAAATGAATATCGGCAACCAAGGGAATATTGATTTTATTTTTAATTTCACCTAAAGCGCCGGCATCGTTATAATCAAAAACAGCAACCCTGACGATTTCGCAGCCGACTTTTTCAAGTTCACGAATGCCATTAACCGTTAAGCTGATATCTTTGGTTTTAGTAGCAGTCATGCTTTGAATTCTAATCGGGTTCCCGCCGCCGACGGTAATTTTACCGATTTTTACTTTTTTGGTATTATTTCTGAACATCACTCACCTGGGCAGTTTTTTTTGTTTTTCTTCTTTTAACTCGCTTTCTTTGCGGGGAGCGAATTCTATTTTCCCGTAAAATATTATATATGGTACTGCGGGACATTTCATACCCGCGTTCATTTTGCATTATCCGGGCAAATTCCGTAAAATTGGTTCCCCGATATTCGGTACGATAAATATGGGCTAATTTTTTACGGATATCTTCATCATAGCGGTTAACAGGTTGATAGAATCGATTTTTATGAATAACTCCCAATTCACCGGCGGTAATAACTTGACGTTTCAGATTGCGAACTTGGCGGGTTGTTATTTTCAACATTTTAGCTGCTTTCGGTCCGTTAATATCGCCTTCGATTAAACGATTAATAATACGTAATTTTCGTTTTTCCTTTCTATTCATTTTTAAAGGTTTTGTTTTTTCTTCCGTTTTGATTAATGTTTCGTCAGTCATAGTGTTTCTTCTCCTTGTGTTTTATTAAATAAATATTTCCTATTTATTTTAACACAATTCAGCTTTGAATGCAACTTTTTGATGACCGTAATTTATTATAACAGATATAAAATAATATGCTTTAATTCTATAAAAATTGTTAGTCCATAAATAAGAATCTTAAGTACAAAAAATCCAGAAAATGCTTCAAAGACGATAA
>JALOBF010000015.1 GCA_023228385.1 Bacilli bacterium | reverse complement strand
CCGCCGGTATGCCACGGAAAGATTTTCCTCCAGTGACATATTGGCGGCCGTTCCCGATAGCGGATTCTGAAAGACAATGCCGATGTATTGGGCTCTTTTATGTTCCTTTAAATGCGTGACCTCAACTCCGTTAATAACAATACTGCCACCGTCCGGGATAACAGAACCGGATATAACATTAAGCAAGGTTGTTTTCCCGCTGCCGTTGCCGCCGATTACCGTAACAAACTCTCCTTCTTTAATCTCCAAAGAAACATTGTCCAAGGCAACCTTAACATCTTCGGGGTTTAAATCTTTATTGAAAACTTTTGTTATGTTAGTTATTTTAAGCATGATTAACCACCTCTTTTCGGCTTGACCTTTTTGCCTGTTTCTTTTTAATTAAAGGCATCGCCAAAATAAAAGCAATTAATATCGCTTGAAGAAGTTTTAAATCGTTAGGATTAAGCCCTAAAGCAATGGCAATACCAACCAAGGCTTGATAGATTACACTTCCTAAAATTACGGAAATCAGCCAATTTTTAAAAGTGCGTTTCCCGAAAATAACTTCACCAAGAATAATCGATGCCAAGCCGATAACAATCGTTCCTTTACCGATGTCCATATTTGCGCTTTTATCACTTTGTGCGCTTAAGGCCCCGCTTAAGGCGATTAAAGCATTGGCAATCGCCAAACCCAAGATAATCATAATGTCGGTATTGATGCCCTGAGCTCGAGCCATTTTTTGATTCATTCCGGTAGCGCGAATCGACATGCCGATTTCCGTACCAAAAAAACAATAAAGAATGAGGAATATTAATACGACAACAATTATCGTGGTTAGTGTTTTCGCCATAAAAGGTTCCTCAATTAATGTTTGGAAAAAGGAATAAATAGTACTGTTATCGCCGACATAAATTGAAGCCTTACCCATAATCCTCAGATTAATTGAATACAAACCGGTCATACTGATAATACCGGCCAAAATGGCGGGTATTTTAAGTTTGGTATGCAGCAGACCGGTGATCGCTCCGGCAACAAAGCCGCCGATTAAAGCAATAATTGTGGCAACCAAAGGAGGAACATTGTTTAATAATAAAGCAACCGAAATAGCACTGCCTAAAGTAACCGCTCCTTCCGCCGTCAAATCAGCAAATTCCAAAACCCGAAAAGAAATAAATATTCCCAAAGTCATAAGCGACCATATAAGCCCAATTTCAACCGCATCTTGCAATATATAAAATATAACTTCCATATTAAGCTTTACTCAATAATCTTGTCGGCTTTATCCAATAATTCTTGAGGAACCGCAACACCGATTAAATCCAGCTGTTTTTTATTGATAACAAGCGAATATTCGCTTAATCCGGTTGACGGTATATCTTTTGGGCTTACCTTATCTCTTAAAATTTTTATCGCCATTAATGCTGTTTCTTTACCCAAATTATAATAATCGACACCATAAGTAATAGAGCCGCCGGCATCGACATTGTTAGGCTCACCGACAATGGCGGGAATTTTCTTTTGCCGCACAATCTCATTGATAATTCCCATGGCCCCAGCAATGGCATTGTCCGTAGGAATATAAAGCACGTCAACAGCGGCGGCCAACTGATTGGCTACCTGTTGCAAATCATTAATCGATTCAATCGTTTTTACCGTCACTTGTAAGCCGATTTTTTCCGCTTCGATTTTTGCAATTCCGGCTTGGACTTCGGAATTGGGTTCACTTCCGGTATAAATAATACCTAATTTGGTGGCATTGGGAACAAGTTCCTTAACAAGTGAAATCTGTTCCGGAATCGGATTCATATCGTTCGTTCCGGTAACATTGCCGCCCGGATGCTCATTGCTTTCGATTAATTTGGCATCAACCGGATCGGTTACCGCCGTAAAGAGAATCGGAATATTTTTTCCTCTTTCTTTGGCTTCATTAACAACGGCACTGGCTGCCGGAGTGGCAATTGCCAGAATAAGATCGGATGAACGAACCAATTTCTTCGCCTGAAGCGCCATGGTTGGGGCATCTGTTTCCGGGTTATAAACCTTTATTTTAATATTTTTTCCGTCAACAAAGTCCGCTTCCGCCAAACCGTCAATAAAACCTCTTCTTGCTTCCGATAAAGCATTGTGTTCAAGATATTGCAATATTCCAATTTGAATAAGATTGCTGTCTTCACATCCGATTAAAGATGCACCGCCAATAAAGATTAACAATAAAATAAATAGTTTTTTTAATTTCATCTTTCTCCTCCTTATGATAATAAAAAAATGTGTCATTACATCAGTAATAACACATTGATAATTTAATTTTAAACTATTCCATGTTATTACTTTCACAACTATTTATCAATAGATGTCATGTAATAACACTGGATTTAAATTATGACTTACTTCCTCAAGAAAAAGCCAAGAATTTATAAGTGTTTTTACCCACGACACCTTCTTGGAAAGTAATAATAGTAATAGTAGTTGACTTTAACTAATTTCATCATAATTTTACTCCTTACAAGTTAAATCATTATATCATTATTTATATTCTATTGCAATGTTAAATTACAAAGAAAACGCTTACTATAAAGCGTTTATAAAAAAAATAGTGTTGTAAACGCTATCATCTTATCGCCGGCAAAAAAAAGCGGTTAAACCATTTTGATAAAATATTATAGTTTTTCATAAGGAAAATATAAATAAAGTTGCATATTTTCTTTCGGACAATAATATTCCTGTACCGCTCCAATTAAACGGACCTTATTTTCCGGCATATATTCCGTAATTACATTAGTAAATACATCTTGATAATTATCATTAACCTTTACGGTTAAATATTTAAATCCAGGAATCTTCCACTTAGTCCAACCCCTAGGAGCAACCGAATCGGCATTGACTTCAACTCCGACCATATACAAGCCTTCAGAATAATTATTGGTCCAAGGTAAAAACGCCCGACTAAAATCACTCATGGCTCCCCATATCCCCGCAAT
This sequence comes from Bacilli bacterium, assembly GCA_023228385.1. GTDB lineage: Bacteria > Bacillota_I > Bacilli_A > ML615J-28 > CAG-698 > UBA3946. Next base: position 16,141 of record JALOBF010000015.1, on the reverse strand, counting down.
ACTTCCGTCCTTTTCTTTTTTTGCAAATTTCAAAATCTCAGAAAAATTCTTATCGACTTCCTGCCATAATTCCTTTATCCAATAACCGGTTTGATTTGAATCTGCTTCTTTACCAATTAAATAAAAAGATTCCTTTTCTACAATTTTTATATTCATACTTAAATACCTGTTATTCCATAATATTCTTGAATAGTTTTAAAATAAACATCAATATTATCCCAACTGGCGGCCGGAGGCACATCGCAACCGGTTGAGATAACAAAGTTAGGATATTTATTGCATTTTTCCAATATATTTAATGTTTTGCTTCGAACGGATTCCATGGTACCATTTTGTAATTCCATCGGATCTAAATTGCCCATTACAATTTTATTCCGGGGCATCAGCTTAAGCATTTCTTCAAGATTGATACTGTTACCGAAGTGATAAAGATCGGCATCGATATCAACAATACTTTCGACTAAGGGAATCGTATTCCCACAATTATGATAACAAAAGACAAAATTATCTTCCTTAAAATTATTGCAAATAGTTTTAATATATTTTGAAGAAAACTCGTCACATAACTCCGGTGATAGCAGTCCGGCGGCCGGCTCTGCCATAATAATGCCGGCGGCACCTGCTTTTTTATATTCCTTTATATAATTGATAATATAAGTCGAAACCTTTTTTAAAACGGTATGAACCATATCGGGAGCCAAATAACAGTTCATCATGATTTCCGTCATATCCATTAATCTTCCCGCCAAAGAAAAAGGCCCGATTACGCCGGCGAAAACGGGCCGGTCATCGATTAAACGGAGGGCTTCTTCCACCGCTTCAATATAAATCAGGGAACGATTTTGCTTGACGGCGGGAACCGCTAATTTATCGGCATCAATACAGTTATCAATGACACGTCTAAGAACAGCCGGGACCTCCATATCAAAAAATTCAATCTCGGCATCGAAGTTTTCGGCTTCAACCGATAAATCCATAATGGTAACCGCGGCACTGGTCGGGTATCTTTCAGAAATCTTTTTCATTCCCAGCGCCTGATATCGGGCATTGTTTACTAAATCTTTTACCGTAATCCCCAATAATTGAACTACCGGAAAAGATAAAATAGGCATACTTAAATGGCGGTTATGGCGTTGATACTGAAGCCATTCTTGCTTATTCACAGTTCCAAACCAGCTTTCATTAATGCTATATAGTTTTCAATCGGAACAAAATCGGGAACGCTGTTGCCGGTACCCAAAGCAAAACGGCCCTTCAATTTAGATGCTTCTATCATCCTTTTTGCTCTTTGATATACTTCATCGCTTGATGCGGAAACGATAAAGTTAAGGTCGATTCCGCCTAAAACGGTTATTTTATCAGATAGTTCTCGGTAAGCATCTTCAACGGGAACAATATTGTCTTCAAAAGAATGTTTACCGTCAAACTTCATATCATAAACGATATCATCGATAATTTCGCGATAATATCCGCAGGAATGAAGAATAGCATATTTCCCCAGCCGATGGGCTTTCTCAACGATTCTCCGGTAATACGGGAAAACATGTTCTCTTAAGAAATCCGGTGAAAACATCGTTTGCGTATTAAAACCCCAATCATCATTACAAAGAATACAACCGACCTCATCATATAATAATACATTGTCATAAAACGCTTCAATCCGGGTGCCGATTTGTTTGAAAACATTACATACCAACTGATAGTCATCATAAATCATTAAACATAAATTTTCATAACCGACAATCCCAATCGCATTTTCAAGGATGCCGTCGTAACTGTACGGAATAAATTTCATTCCTTCCGGCAAATATTTTCCGGCCTTTGCAATTATCGAAAAATCACAATTGGTAATCTCCGGCCATCGATAATCATTATATGATGCCCAATCTACAATCATAGCCCCTTCATTCAGCGATTTTGTTTCAACCTCCGTCACATTATGTTCTTTACGCGGAAATTCCAAACCTCTTACCAATATCGGAGCAAAATCATAACCGGCAAAATCAAAAGCTTTAATTCTAGTTATCATTCGATTAAACTCGGTATCGACTTTAAAATTCTCTTCTCCAACCAAATATTTCATAATTTTATCGCCGATAATAAAATCAAACAATACCGGACGTGAAGTCGGTTTACCCAAAAGCAAAGCAATAAAATTATTAAAATCGGGTTGACGTAATTTATCTCGCAACATCTCTAAACACCTTCAGTCAATAGTTGCTTAGCGAGAACGGCGGCACTGGCAGCGTCACTGCTATAACCGTCAGCTCCGATTGCTTCCGCAAACGCTGCAGTAACCGGGGCACCCCCGACCATTACAATAACCTGATCGCGCAGATTGGCCGCCTTTAGCGCTTCAATAACTTCTTTTTGCCCCATCATAGTTGTTGAAAGCAAAGCGGAAAGACATACCAAATCCGGTTTTACGGTACGAACGGCCTCAATAACGGTTGCACTCGCAACATTTACGCCTAAATCAATACATTCTATCCCCTGTCCTTCAAGCATCATCTTAACCAAATTTTTACCGATATCGTGCAAATCGCCTTTTACCGTACAAATCAAAGCTTTGCCGATTGGTTCAATCCCTTGTTTGATAAGAACCGGTTTTAAGATTTCCATCCCCATCTTCATCGCCCGAGCGGCAATTAAGACTTCGGGAATATATACTTCATTCTTTTTGAATTTTTCGCCGATCACGCTCATCCCTTTAATCAGGCTCTCATTAAGAATATCATGGGGCGAAATATCGCCGGCCAATGCCGTTTGGATTAAGGCCTGAACTTCACCGGTTTTCCCCCTTTGCAACCATTTTGAAATTTCTTCAAGAATCATCGGTTTCACTCCTTAAATCATGTTTTTTTACATAGCCGTATTTAAATATTTGATGAAAGGCTTTTTCTTTATTATAAACGATAAAATCAAAATCTTCTTTATTAACCATGTCGATATTAAATTTCCGAACCGCATAAAGCAACTCTTTGGTTACCGGAATAGAAAATTCGAAACCATATTTCTCATCTTCATCCCTAAATGAAAAATGAAGATAAATAGCAATTCTCAGTAAATAATTACTGGTTGCAACACCGATATTAAAGCGTTCATATTTATACAACACATCATCAATCACGACACCCGGGGCGCTTAACATTACTTTCATTTGATAAGAATCCAAAAATTCATATTCTTTTTTATCTTCTACTGATAAAGTATCATAATCAACATTAGCGAGTTCAATCCGTAATTCTTTTTTACGCATAAAAGGTACCGATACTAATAATGCAAGCGAAAGCAAACCGTAACCGATCATTATTCCAATAAAAACGGGAGTGTACTTGGCTTCATCTGTTTCCATTAAAATGCCGCCCAAAGCCATACTCACAATCGTTATGAAAATATATATGGGAACAATTACATGATTCATGATAAAACGTATTTTATTCATATGTTGTTTTTCGTTTCGGATTCTATCTTTAATATTAGTTTTACTTAATAAAACAAACGCTCTTTCATAAAGCGGGTCAAATTCACATCCGCAATTGCCGCACAGTAAAAAGGCCCTTCTGATTGCCGCAAGCAAATCCGTTTTATCACCGCCCCAATCCAACCACTTCCCGGCAGGAATGGCAATTAAGTCCCAGCCCGAGTATGCAAATTCAGTCAGTATCTCCTTTAATTCATCCACAATTTTAATCTCCCTAGTATAATATGTTTGCAATTATTGTATCATATAATTGTATAAATTTAAATAACAAACTAATGTAAGAAATATCAAAAAGATTAGATTTTATTATTGTTAAGCAATAAAGCAACTCTTTTATCTTTATTGTTTTAATTAGAAATAATTTCAAGAGTTTGGAACTGTTTTATGCCAAAATAAAACGGACATATTAACCGCTTTATTCTATAATAAGTTATCTTGGGCTTTATAGGAAGGCGGTAAATATGTCCGATCATAATCAGATCATCGATATAATTGATTCAAAAATAAGTTATCCCTAAGAGATGTTCTTTGTAAAAATTCTAAACGGTTCAATCAAATTATAATCTATAATTTGAGAGTTTTACGTTATAATAGGGTTTATTTTTACCCCCATTTGGCTCTATAGGCTGCAATATCAGCCGGACCAAGAATTGTTAATTCACGAATTCCTTGATGCATAACATTAATTATCGATTCTTTTCCGGTAAATTCATCAAGGCCCAATACGTGACCAAATTCATGTAAAACAGTCTTAATTCTTTGCGCTTGTGTCATATTATTAAAGAAATATGTATTATATTTTACCGTCATAGGAAATATCCAATTATAACTGGTCATCGCGACGGCGGCATTTGGTTCCGTATCGGTATAATCTGATATGGAAACGCTTTTACCGACACATCCTCCCCCGGGAACAATCTGAATCGTCGTTAGTTTGTTCCACTCTGCAATACCATTATTAATTTCAGTAGTATATCGCGAACTATTAGTAAAGTGTACCTTATTACCGTTTACACCATGGTGATTCCAAAATAGATCATTGATATTTGAAGAAGAATACCAATTATCTTCTATGCCTTTTATATGAAATGATCCGCTTTGTGAAGACGAAGAGAACTTTACTTTAATATAATAAGTTTGGTTTATGTCGGCATAAAAATTATAAAAGAAGTTTAACTCCGTAGTAAAATCACTTCCTCTTCCTGTAACGTTATCATTACCGCCAAGAAAATTATAACTTGAATCGTATACAAATACCCAGGTATCCAAAGAACCAAGGGAATAAAATGATAAATATCTTAATTTATTATTAGTAATTTTATAATACCTTTCATGATTGGGATATAAAAACACATATGTGGATACATTTAAAACTATCGTAGCGGCGGTAGCAAAACTTGTATTTATATATTCCGGCTCCTCACCGCCATCATCAAAATCCCATAATGGTGTGATGGCAGTTACAAGTGAATCGTTTTTAATTTTATTAACAATGGATTCAGCACGCTGATTTGATTGGCTACCTTGTTTTATTAGATTATATGGCATTGTTATAACGTAAGAATTATCTAAGGTTCGTTCATCAGCATCATAATTTAATGTAGTCTTGTTACAGTAGAATATATATGCTTCATTTTTCTGCGGATATGTCATGTTTTCCAGTAATATTAAATTATTGTTTTCATCATACCCACCATAAAATTTGATTATTATCGTCTTTTCCAATTCTCCTTTGTAAGTATGTAAAACATTTACTTTAAAAAAAGAATAGGGTATTTCGGTGCCATAACCATTAAACTGAGAAGTGCAAATATAAGAATCTATTTTCCCCAAAAACGAATAATCAAATTCTTCAAGCAAATTAGATTGCGAATAATCTTTTCCAAAATCTGCATGTACTGTTTGAACAGTATCTTTTAAAACCAAATCATTTGATTTCTCAAATGAAAATAAATTTAGCCCAAAAAGAATTGAAAATAAAGCCAATATCAATACATATTGGCCGCATTTTTTAATCATCCTTATTCCCCTCACTTTTTTTTTTAGTTTATGTGAAAAAACTATGTTCTTAAGATATCAGATTAATATATTTATCTAATATAAAGATGATGTCATCATTTTGATTTAAATAATACAATTCCTCATCATACCCTTCTAACAATACTATTTGATAGTCGGCCAATATCATATAATCATTTTCGTTAACGCGGCTGTTTTCTGAATTAATATCTTTTTTGTTTGCAAAAATCAAATAATAATTGTTTAATGACGGCATATGAAGTGCTGCAGCATCATCATCCCAATAATCAATACCATAAAAACATAATCTTCCGTGCCAGTCGTCACTGCCTTTTAAATAATAAAGAATCCGTGAATAATAAAACACTGTGGCAACGCTACTGCCAAATGTGGAAGTATCCACCGGTATGGTATTGTTAATTTGGGCGATAAATATATAATCAAAGGCATCCACTAACTCGCTATCGTTAGCGTAAATAGGTATGTTAATTTTTTCATCTCCATAAATATCTTTATTAATAACATTGAGATACCTTCTGATAATCAAATTTATATCACTGTTTTGATCCGTATATTTTTTCTCTTTGTTATATCCGTTTAATTGGATTTTCTGTATGTTTTGGGCGATGATAAAATTATCCGGGCCGATTCGATTATTATTGGAGTTTGCGCTTCTCTTATTGGCAAAAAACAAATAATATTCATTTTTAATCGGCAAAATATCATTGGATTTATTTAATATCAAATTTTTCAAGATATCTGTTCCGCCATAGAAACAGAGCTGAGCTTTTATATCTCCGTTTCCTTTCAGAAAATCAATAATGGATATTTGGTAAAAGGTATACGGAATATCATCGCCTTCGCCGCCGCTATATCTTTTGGTGAATAATTTCTTATCGATTTTCGCGATAAAAACATAATCATGGCTATCAACAAACACTTTATCAGTATCAAACAAAATAACCTCTTTTGGATTGCAAATTGTTTTTCCGGTAAACAAAACAAGGAACGTACCCACAGCAATCAATACTATACTCATAAGCAATAATATCTTTATAGGCATATTTTTAACTCCTTTCTTATAATTGTTTTCAGAAAGGGCTTTTCCGGTATTTTTCTTATAATTTGAATCAATATAAACTGAATCTGATATAAGATCCGTAACATCTTTCATATAATTTCACCCCCATATTATTACTTATATTATATTCTATGCGGTAATATAATAATGAAGCACTATCTTTTATTGTATATGTTATGTGTTAAGTTTATGATATCATCTTATTTTAAATAAATCAATAGTTATTTTCTTTATTTTGGAAAAAAAATAAAAAATGTTAAAGCCGGTATTTCCCTTGTGTTTAGTTACACTGTTCTTTCTGGTCATTAAATATATCCGACACACATAAAAACCGAAGATTATTTGACCTTCGGTTTTTATTATAATTTTAATTTTATGATTTTCCCCAGTTGTGATGACGGTCCGACCATAATATTAACCAGATCACCATAGAATTTGTTATTAATCGGACAATTGATCTGGTAACTCACAGACTGATGAGGGGCAACCTCCACTTTTTTAAAGCCAATCAGAGACTTTACCGGACATAGCACGGACGTCTTTTGCGGCAATAAATAAACCTGAATAACGTCTTTACCCGGTAAATCCGAAACATTTTCAATCCAGCCTTCAACCGTTACAATTTGCTTATCTTTATTAAAGGAAACCTCAGGAAGATGATAGTAAAATTCACTGTAAGACAAGCCGTAACCAAAAGGATAAAGCGGGGTTATTTCTTCGTCTAAATAATGAATCAATTCGGGTCGTCCGCAGAAAAGGCGGTTATAATATATCGGAATTTGGCCGAGTGAACGGGGAAAAGTTACAGTCGTTTTGGCGCTGGGGTTTTCAATACCCGCCAATATCTTGGCCAGTGCCGAGCCGGCCTGATGGCCTAAATGAAAACTCCAAAGCAAGGCCAGCGCTTTATTGGCAAGGCCGGTAATCGCAAGCGGCCGCCCCGCTGCCACATAAGCAATAAAAGGAATATTCTCATTGGCAAGAAATTCTGCCAAAAGGTCCTGATTGTCAGGTAAATCCAAAGTCGACCGATTATTATTCTCCCCGGAAAGATAACGGGGCTCTCCGAGATTAAGCAGTACCATCTCGGCCGCTTCGGCTTTTTGCTTTAAGGCGTTAAAATCGGTATTGCCCGTGTTTTTGGGAGTAGCAAAAAATTCGCTGTTCGGAAAACGAGCCCTAATCCCGGCTTCAACCGTCACCGTCTCCTCCGGTCGCCCCAATGCCGACCAGGCACCGAGATGAATATCACCGTCATTGTTGAAATGTCCGACGACGAGTAATTTAGTATTGGGGTTAAGCGGTAAACATTTATTTTCGTTTTTTAATAAAATAATTGACTCAACGGCCAGGCATTCTGCATATTCGTTGATTATAACGCTAAAGTCTTTTTTTCCCGGACAAGATTTTTGATTAAATAAACCGAGTTTTGCTTTTAGTTTTAAAACCCTTAAAACGGCATCATCGATTAAACCAAGAAGCTCCGGTTGGCGCTTAACGGTTTCCGGTAAATATTTTTGATAAATTCGACTGTGCATATCGATATCGATACCGCAGCGAATACCTATCGCCGCCGCTTCCGTTCCCTCATCAACCAGTCGGTAGTTAAACAGATGTTCCAGAGAATCCCAATCGGTAACGAGAACCCCGTTAAATCCTAATTCCTGACGCAATATTTCATTAAGAATGGTGCGACTCGCAGTAATCGGTAAAGCATTATAAGTCGTAAAAGCACTCATCATACTTAAAGCGCCGGCCGCAACCGCCGCCCGATATGCCGGAAGAAAATAGGTCCGCAGTGTATGTTCGGAAAAATCGGTTGTAAGATAATCGACACCGCTTTCAACTTTACCGTAACCGATATAATGCTTGCAACAAGCCCCAACGGTACCGTCACGCTGGATTCCGCGAATCCGTCGCGCGGCCATCATTCCGATTAAAAATGGATCCTCCCCCGACGACTCGTTGATTCTTCCCCAACGCGGATCGTTGGTTAAGTCGAGAATCGGGGCATAAATCCAGTTAATGCCTTCCTGAGCCGCTGCCCGGGCCGACCAGGTAGCGGCGGCTTCAATTAAATCCAAATTAAAACTGCAGGATTCCGCTAAAGGAACGGGAAAAATGGTCCGAAAACCGTGAATAACATCAGCCCCGATAAGTAAAGGTATTTTAAGACGGGACTCACCCGCCGCCTTCTGCAGGCGAAAAATATCATCCCGGTTATTGCTGTTAATTACGGCCCCGACCAAACCGCTTTTTACTTCTTCTTCTGTTTTGTCGTTATATGAAACCAAATTTAACTGACCGATTTTTTCCTGAAGCGTCATCATATTCAATAATTCTTTTATCTTGTTTTTCATTTTAATCACATCTTTACAATGATTTTTGTGTATTCCTGCAGGGAACTGCGGGGAACGATTACGCCGCTGCGGCGATATTTGGTAAGAGCCGTATTATTGGCGATTTTTTTATCGTTAACAAGTAAATATTCAACTCCGCTGGTGCCGGTAACATCATATGTGATATCAAGCAGGTGCTGGTGATAACAATATCGACACTGTAAACCGTTTAAGGATTGCGGTAATACCGGGTCAATATACAGTTCTCCTTGATATTGCTTAATGCCTAAAAAATTGGCGATTAATTGATACAACCAAATTCCGGGACCGCTGGAGTAAAGCCGCCAGCCGCCTTTAACCGGTATTTCTCCCCGCCGGACTTTTTCAAATTCACGATTGGCTTCATATCGGTCTTTAAAAGCGGCATCCGAACTGGAGAAATATACATTGCTTTGCCTGGTTAAGGCATTTTTAACGGTTTCTCCGATTAATATCGGATTCACCGTTTTAAGACCGGTAAATAATCGTTCCGCTTCGCCCAGTTTGCTCATCGCCTCACAATACCGTAAATGAGCATGAATGTAAAGCAATCCGATTTCCCGGCCGAAATTGGCGGCCGTTTCCGCCCGCATAAATATTTGGGGATTGCCGCCCCGATATTCGACGGCCGCATCCATTAAGCGGACTCCGTCCGGATTAATGAGATAACGGTCTATTGCTTCCAGATAAAAAGCTAAATCATCCTCCGGAAACAACTCGGCAATCATGCCGCGATTAAATGACAACAACCGATATTTAATCCCGGTTTCCCGATCGGCCGGATGCAGCAAATAATTAATTTTGTCCGCAAACTCCACAAACCCCACCGGGATACGGTCTTTTATTAAGTATTTATTATAATCTTTTTTCATCCGATTAGCAAGGGCCAATACTCTTTCGCTATCGATAAATTCGCTAACGGCTTCCAAAGCCTCAATCGTTAAGGCCACGGTCCAACCGCTCGCCATCTTTTGCTTTTTATTGCTGTCTTTGGGTTGCAATGTATCGTTCCAATCACCGCCGCCGTAAGCGGACAGGGCCGTGCCGGGAATCAAATTAGCCTCAATCGTATCCAGCTGTCGCATGATATGATCGGAAACGGTCGCACCATTAACCGCTTTACCCGTTGCCTTTTCGGTATAAGGCACCGTTTGCTTTAGGACCGAAACATCACCGGTCGCCTTTAAATATTTCCCCAGAAGATAAAGCGGCCAAACAATAATATCGCCGTGACTGGAATCGGCCTGAATAAAGCGAAAACGGTCAAACATAAACCATTGCGGCCAATCGCCGGTTTCATAAAACTGACGACCATAAACCGTCAAAATTATTTTCCTGATTAAATCATACCGCTTAAACGCCGCAAACAGTTCAGAGGGGCCCTGACAGACATCGCGGGTTCCCCAGGCACCGCCGCCATATTGCTCCAAGCCGTGCGGGGCAGCATAGTGAATCAGGCCGTTATGTAAATACCAATAAACGAGATAATTCATTTTTTTGATTTCCCGATAATTTACGTTATCCGGGGCAACGGAAAGCACGAAATGATTCATTTCCTCCCGATACAGCCGATGATATTCGGCTTTAATATTATTTATGTGAACATCGGTTAAGGTTTGGGCCATACCGGCTACGCCTTCAATATCTACGGAAAAAGCGGAAACAGAATCAATTTTTGCGGTTAAGAGATTGTTGCCGCTACTTGCATTATCGGGGAAAAATAATTCATCCCGGAAAAACTGATACGCACCTTCAGTATTAAGGTGCATTCGGAAAAAATACTCGGGATACATTTTTGCCGTTAACGTCGTTTCCGAAAAACGTACGGTTGCGACATTGTCGGTAATCTGATATTCTATCGGATAAACATATTCAATATCGGCCATGACCAATTCGCATGTTAAGAGAAAGTCATAAGGACGATTCCGTTTGGACCTGACTTCAAGCACAATCCGCGGTTCATTGGCTGATGCCGCCGTTTCGACCGTTAAAATATCGTCTTCAATTTTATAATACCAGGTGGCGGAATTAACGCTCATCTGATAGACCGCCGGCAGTGCCAATAAGCGGTACTCGTTTTTAATCTTTACAAACAAACGCTGCCCGGAAGTTTTTAGGATATTAAGCGGCGTTTTATTATATGTTAAAAGGCGGTTAAATTGGGTATTGCCGAAACATATTTGCGAATTAAATACACCGAAAATATAATTGGTGGAGGCGATTAGCTTATCGCTGATTGGAGCCAAGGCCCGGTTTACAATAATATGTCCGCCGGGTCGTTCCAGGTAATCTTCCTTGGCTCCGCTCATATAATGGGCGCCGTCCAAACTAAACCAGGATAAAATATCGCCGCCGACTGACTCTTCCAATTCGCGTTCCGGAAAAAGACTGTTAAGTTCTTGTTTTGAAAAAGGAAGATAAGGATAAGGATTTTGCCAATTGATTACCGGTTTTAGACTTAAGACGGAAATCACCGTTGGCGCCGCCTCTGTTTTTGTTTTTTGATATAAATGTTGAATTTCTTTTAGATTTGTTGCGGTGGCCTCTTCTTTTACCATCGCATAAAAAATTGCTTTTATTCCGCTTTTAAGCGGAACGGACGGCGTTTTAAAAGAAAGATAGCTGAGTTCATACTGATAGACTTCGGACGGAAGCACGCCCGTTCTTAAAGCGCGAGGGATATTGGTCCTTTTATATTCGGTTCCGAAAAAATCAAATCCGTCGGTGGCATAAGCGTCCGTAGCGGTTAAGGCCCCCTGTTGGAGAGTTAAAGCTGGGCCCTGATTTTGTTTGGTAATAATATGGTAACCATTCTCCGTACTAAACGGGCGATGATCAAGATACTGCGCGACATAAGCTTCATTTAAATTGGCCGCGTTAAGGCAAACATCCTGACCGTAAAAAACTTCGCCCTTCAGCTTATCGCTATCGCCGGCAACATCCACCGTCCAAAACCAACCCGAGTCACTGACGTTTAATGCCGCCGTATAGCTTCCCCCGGCAAAACACCCCCGATAAATTACGCTGTTTGCCGTCACTTCAGCCGTTGCCGGCGAATTGACGCCAATCAGCGGCGTATACCAACAGAAATCGCCGGCGGTAAGGCGTAAATATAAATTGGCAAGCCCGCCGGCCAGGGTTGAGGCCCGATACATAGAAACCTGAACGGCATCATATGTAATGGAAAAAATATCCCCGGAAGCCAATAGGTTTATTTTTAATTTACCGGAACCGATTGTTTTTTTTATAATATGGTTTTTCATTATCATTTTTCTTCCTCCGTGAAGCCTAAATTCTTCAGTCCGGCTTGAACATATTTATTTTCATGGTATATCTTCCAAATCATCCCCGATAAATAGTTTTCAATCATTAAAACCGAAATGCCCTTATCGATACCGATGATATCGTTGGCAAACCAGCCGTTTGCGCTGTAATCTAAATTATAACTGTCTTTAAAACCGTACTTGCTCCAAAAGCGCTCAAAGGTACGGTAATGTTCCGCCGCACCCATCGCCGCTGCCGGCAAAAACACAACCGAACCAATGGCGCCATAGGCCGGTACCGTTCCGTCGACAACATGGGCACCGCCGGCGGACGGGGGACTGCCGTAAGGACCGACATAACCGTCGGGTCCGTCACAGGCGGAAAGGCCCCATGAATTTTCATTTAAAGTAAGGTACGCAGTATTATCGGTCGCGTAATTAAGGGCGGCGCAAGCGGCATTTACACTGTTTAAAAACCAATCAAAGCCGTCCCGGTCACGATAGTGCCCAAAATCTAGCCAAGCATGGGAAAATTGGTATGTGAAAAGACTGCCGGTATGGGTCGCATAAAAGGAGCCGTAGTAAGGGGTAGCAGCAATCATTTTTGCCGTAAGTTTCAGCATTTGATAGGATGCGGTCGGGACCGCATATTTCGGACTGCCCGCCGCCAAGACAAATAACATCAAATGCTCGGCATAGCCGTCCCAATAGCCGCTGAACCCTTCACCCGGTTTATATCCCATATAAAATTTATTTATGGCCGCGTCGTAATACCAATTCCATTTGACGTCCCGATACAACTCGTCGGCCAACTTTTTTACCCTTCCCCCGAAATACTCGCCGACCACTAAAACCCCGTTAATTAAAATCGCGGTATCGATAACCGAAACTTCACAATCCCAGGCCCGCTTCCCGGAGCCCATATCAATAAAATGATACCAAAATCCGTTAACCCTTTCCATATTTTTTAAAGTAACCAAAGTATAAAAAGCCCGTTCTTCGCCGGCTTCCCGGCTTATCCATTCGTTTTCAATCGAAATCGGAATTGTGCTTAAACCAAAGCCGGCCGCTGCGATACTGGCAACCGCGCCGGGACGGTCGGTATATGTATTGTACCGATCGCAAATTAACCCGTAACCGGCAGAGGCCAGGTCGTTATTGGCCGTTTCCCAAAAAAAGGCGCAACCAGCTTCAAGTTCGTCAAGCAGCACTTGACAAAGATCGGTTCGAACCGTTTTACGGTATTGCTTATGGTTCTCGGCCGGCAAGCCGTCGCAACCGTAAGCAACGAATATAAGAATAAAAATTATAATCCATAAAAACTGCTTTTTCATATTACTCACCGGTTATGCCGGTTTTTTCAACTCCTTCCACAAACCATTTCTGCATAATCAGATATACGATTAACATCGGTAAAATAATGAGAAGGGTCGCCGCCAGGCGAATGCCTTCGTTGATTTTCATTAAATGTTCGCCGTATAAACTGCTGTAGGCGGAAACAAAATTGGCCAGTTGCAGCTGCAGATTCGGATAATTCGGCAAAAATAACGACAATAAATAAGTTTCGTTCCAATACCACACAAATCCGAATAGAAAACAGGTAATATAAGCGGGAACGGCCAAAGGAACGGCAATCCGAAAAAATATCTGATAAGGCCCGGCGCCGTCAAGCTCCGCCGCTTCATTATAGGCTTGAGGGATCATTCGAAAAAACTGATAGAAAACCAAAATAAAGATTGCGGAATTAACGCCCTGACCGCAAAGGGCGGGCAGGATTACCGCCAGAGAGCTCTCAAGCAATTTAAACTGATTAAACATCACATAACGCGGTATCATATAGACCTGAACCGGGACGATAAAGGTGGAAAGCACCAACATCATCCATAATTTTTTACCGCGGAACTGATACTTGGCAAAACCGTAACCGATTAATGAGGTTACCGCCGTTTGCAATAAAGCCGGCAGGAGCGTAACGAGAAGACTTAGGGTCAAAGTCGGTCCATAATTTAAAACCTTAAGGCTCCGGCGATAATTTTCAAGATAAAAGTTGGTCGGAATCCAATTAACCATCGGATTTACGATGTCGGCGGCACTTTTAAAACTCGATGATACCATATATAAAATCGGATATAAATAAACAAAACCGATTGCTATAAGCAAAACATAAATAATTATCTTAAAGACAAGACCGTCGGATAATTCCTTGCCGAAAAGAATTTTTTTAAGTTTTAATCTCTTCATGAGCCGAACCTCTTCTTTCTTTTTCGTTCCCGGGGCATAAACAGTAATGCTAAGATTCCCAAAACCGCCAAAATAACCAGAAAGTAAATCCAGGCCATGGCCGAAGCAATACCGTAACCGACTTTAATCATATTGCTGCGAATTAAAACGATGACCTTGTTTTCGGAAAAGGTAGCAAGCAGTACCACCGTATATATGATATTTACAAAAATCAAATTGGATAAAGACGGCAACGTAATTTTCCAAAACTTCTCCCACGGCCCGGCGCCATCGACACCGGCCGCTTCATAAACACTGCGGTCAATCTTTTGCAAGCCGGCTAAAATAATTAAAATCTGAACTCCCGAAAACCAAAACACGATAATTATTTCCGAAAAAAGCGTAATCAGCGGCTTTGCCAGGGCCGGGTTCAGATTTGCTTCAATAATCGAAATAAAACCGTAACTGTTAAGAATATTGGTTCCCCCCGCTCCCTGAGAAATAAGTTCATTAATAACCGGACCGCTCGAAATTATAACCGGCAGAAAAAACACCGAACGGAAAAAAGCCCGCCCTTTTAACGGCTGATTAAGTAAAACGGCAATTATAACCGAAAAAACAATAATTATCGGCAGTTGAAACAATAATTCAACCAAAAAGTCGGTTAAGGCCTCAAGAAAGATAAAGCCTTCTTCGATTTTAAAAATGGCAATAAAGTTTTTAAAACCGCTTAGTTTAAGTTCAATTCCGGTCCCGCGGATTACCACATCGCTTAAACTGTAAACCAAGGAACTGATTAAAGGAAAAGCCATAAACAGCATAAAACCAAAAATCCAAATACCGATAAACGAATATGCAATTAAATTATTTCTTGTGTTTTTTGATATTTTTTTCTTATTCATCGGCGGCCCCCAAAACAAGATAATTTTTGGGGAGAATCCGATAGTCACCGTAATTTTGCGCCTCATGATGATAGTTAATCACAAGGCAACAGCCGTTATCGTATGCAACTACCGCCAATCCCGCACCGACAATCGTACGGTCAACAATCTTAGCACCGATAACCGGATTTAAAGCAGTGCTTACAAACCGGTAATAGGTTTTTATATCAGAGGCCAAAACCGCATACTGTGAAGAATAAATTGCTGCCAAATCGGTTTTTGCGAGCTTCTGCGCCGAGTTTTCCGTAACAATAAAGGACGGGTAAACCCCGAAATCAATCAAGCGCAGCAACTCATCACGGGCATAAGGATAAAAATTGGCGGCAGCGGCAAAGCTGTCAACCTGACCGCACATCAGAATCGCCATAAAAGGAACGGTATCGGTAAAGGCGAGATATTGACTCGAATACATCGGAAAATCAAAATAAGCATCGAGCTCCTCCCATAAATAACGGTTGGGACTGTAAAGAGCCGTTTTCAATGAACTCGCCCGAAGCGCTTCCTGATATACCTTAATCTGATCGGTAATGGTTAAATCATTTTTAAAATCATGATATAACAAAGAACCCATCGAATCAACCGCAAGTCCCGACGCTAAAGCCGCCAGATATGGTTCGCTTTGATTCATTAAAGTCCGGGATTTATGATAATTTAATAAGTATTTTATATCGGTTGCTCCCTGATATTGATATACCTGATCGTTGATTTTCTTACTGAGATCGCGATACTGATTATAGCCCTGAGCCCGACTGCTT